>CACBGS010000008.1 GCA_902538855.1 uncultured Coxiella sp. | reverse complement strand
AAATACCGCTGCACTTGCGCTTCTACACAGCTTATAATGCTATAATATCTGGTCTAGAGCAGAATTATACCATCGGCAGCTCTGCTGCTACCTATAGACAACGTAGCTTTGCTGGCTTAACTTCTGGTGGTTCTATTACCGCATTGGCTTATCCTAATACTGATGTGACGGCATTTGGTGATTATAGAACAGATAAATCCTATTCATTTGGTATGCGCATAACCTTGCATGCAAAACGTATTTTTGCATGGACGGATGAAGGCTTCTTTCAAGATAAGAAAGCAGAGATTTACTAGGGCTTTAGTATAGTAAATAATTTGTTTAAGTCTCGGTGCTCAGCAATAAAAATATGAAAGTGATCGCCTACCTTGTATTTTTGCTTTGCTGTAATGCTAATTGTCTGCTGCTGTCTAAGTAGACCAAAGCAAATACATTTACCTTCTAGCTCCCAATCATCAAGTTTAGTGCCATCAAGATGTTGTGGCAGTATAAGCTCGACTATAATACCATGTTGGTGGTTTAGGTGCTGTATAGTCTGTATAGCGCCAGGTTGTGTGTGTCGGTTGATATGGTCTGTGAGTATGTTTTGTGATGAGATAATGCAATCTATGGGTGTATGCTCTATGACGGGTATGAGTCCTTGTTGGTTTACTAAGGTAAGCACATAATTAACCCCATGGTTACTTGCTTGTAGCGCACTTGCTAGGTTGTTCTCATCATCTTGGCTAAGTGCTATAAATACATCACATTCTGTAATGCCTTCCTCAACCAGTAGGTTGTCATCATTTATATTGCCATGAATAACGGTAATGTCTGGGTATAATGTCGCAATCTTTTCAGCTATTGCTAAGCTTGGTTCAATAAGTGTTATGGCGTATTTTGTATAAATATTGGCCAGTAGACAAATAGCGATATCACTGCCACCAGCTATCATTACCTCTTGATAAGGATTGTGCTTGCCGGTAATACTATAGGTTATGCTGTTATCTAGATGCTGTGCTTGCGCAATAATAATACTATCGTTCTCTTTAAATATTAGTTCTTTGTCTTCTTGTAGAATATTATCACGGTATACGCCAATTAATGTTGCCTGTTTATCTAAATGCTCAGTTAAACTGTTTAGTTTATTACCTAGTATTGCCGCATCGCTACTTAGTTTGATGCTAAGTACACAAAATTGCTCTGTGGAGCTGGTGATAACTTCTTCACAGTGCTGATGTTGTAGCATTTGTTGTAGCTTTAAACTGGTTAGGTGTGCTGCTGATAGGGTAACATGCTGTGTTGTACTGTTGTTATTAAATAGTGCTGAGCGCATAGGGTAGTAGTTGGAGCCAATATTGCATATTGATAAAGCGGTTTTATAACTTTGGCTAATGATTTGGCATGCGATAATATTTTTTTCTTCTTGTTGCATTAACGCAATCACCGTATCACATTCTTGTATTTGTGCATATTCCCATGCTTCTTGTTTAAGTGGGTTATCGTGTATTACCTGACAGTCAATAGATTTTTCGATGTTGGCCATTACCGTTGGATCTTCTCCTATAATGCGAACATCGTTAGCTTCAGCTAGTGTTTTACAGACGCTCATTGCATCAATAGTATCGCCAAGTATTAGTATTTGCATATAGCTACTTTAGTAAGTACCTACTAAGTATAGCCTGCTTTAGTATTTTTGCTTAATATCGATTATTTGCTATGGCTGCAAAGATGGCGGTTTCTTGTTCTTCAAACAGTTTATCAACCGCTTTACTGCCATTTATTAATATTACCACCGTTTTTGGACGTTGGCCCCTTGGGTTAATATAGCCTGCTCGGCCAATGACGCCTCTAATATAGCCGGTTTTATAGCATACTGGTAGATTACCCTCTTGCTCTAATGAAATGCAGTTAAGGCCGTCTAATAGGCTTCTGAGCTTAGGGTTGTGATAGATGTCTTGTAAGGCGCTGGCTAAGTGCTGTACTTGTATTCTATTATTTCTAGATACACCTGAGCCATCGGCAAAGCTAGCTTCTTCATCGACATGGTAGGCTGCTAGTGCTTTGTAAAATACTTGTTCACTATGTTCCCAGCTTGCTGGCTCTCCATAGGCAAGTGCAGCCATACGCTTAGCCAGTTGGTTGGCTATAAAATTAGATGACTTAATCAACATTTTATTTAGATAATGACTTAAAGGCTCGCTGTTTAGTTGATAATGCCAGATATTGTTCTTGTTGGGATGATAATGGCTTTTTAGCTTGGGGAAGGGGGCTGTTATATGATTACTTTTAATGAGTTTATTGGTTTGTTTTTGAAAGTACTTTGCGGGTGATGTGGTACTTAATGCTAGACGTTGTTGTTTTTTATTTGTTTTGGCCCAACAACCACCAAGAGTACGTTTTGTATGGTAGGGATAATGATCTACTCGCATGCCTTCACCGTAAAGGGTATGATGAATACTGGGTGTTTGCTCATCTTCACAATTATCTAAGATATTGATGTTGGACTGTAGAGCTTCGTTGCGTTCACTGATGATGTTGACTTTGTTATCACTTGGACGCAGGTGTACGTAGTAACAATTATTATCTAGGCTTAATGAAGACGCTTGGGCACAATAACAGTCATCTTGTTCTTCTGGGTAGGTGCCTGGTATATGTGTTCTATCATCAAAATGGCTGTGTATTAAAATGACATCGCCATTGATTTTATTTATACCTTGTTGCTTTAGCTTGCTAATAAGAGTGTTTAGTTTATCACTGTTTAGTGCTGGATCCCCAGTGCCTTTGATGACCACATCACCATGGAGTATTTTATCCTTTATATCCCCATAAACCCATATATCAGTTACGAAGGGTGACTGCTGATTAAGTTGTTTTTTTGCACTGACAGCGGTGAGTATTTTTTGGGTGCTGGCGGGCATCATATAATATTCAGGGTTTTTGCTGTATAGTACTTGGCCAGAGATAGTATCTTGTATAATAATGCTTACACTGGCTTTTTTTGTTAATGGTGTTATAAGTTCGCTTAGGCTGGCTTGTGCATAAGATGTAGACCATAAGCAGGAAAGAAAGATAAATATAAGCGCTTTTATCATAGCTGTGTTTGAACATATAAAGTTTTTAGTATAATCATTTTGCCCAGTGGTGTATATAGGCACTGCTTGCTGGACAATTTTCCTTAGTTTTGCTAGCTTAAACTGAGTGCTAAAGGATTAAGTGTTGTCAGATACGGTAGATGAGAAAAAACGGCTTTTTTTGAAGCATACTACTGCTGTGGTAGGTTGTGCAGGCGTTGCTGGTGCGCTAACTCCTCTGGTTGGTTATTTGCAGCCAAGCCGTGATGCAAAAGCACAAGCCGCTCCAGTAAAAGTTGATGTCTCACAAATACCCGCTAATGGCCAAAAGACGGTGCTATGGCGTGGTAAGCCGGTATGGATTATTCATAGAACTTCTGAATCACTTGCGCATCTTGCTAATAATAATATCCTCAAGGATCCTAGTTCTACAGTTGAACAACAGCCTTATTATATTAAAAACCAATGGCGGTCGTTAAGGCCAGACTATCTAGTATTACTTGGGGTCTGTACTCACCTTGGTTGTGCACCTACGTATAGGCCTGAGCCAGGTAGTATTGACCAGCAATGGCCGGGTGGCTTTTATTGCTCATGCCATGGTTCTAAATTTGATTTAGCCGGAAGGGTGTATAAGAATATGCCTGCGCCTACTAATCTTGAGGTGCCACCACATTATTATGAAAGTGATACTATTTTGGTAATAGGTGCTGATGGTCCGCAAGTATCTCAAGCGCAACACAGTGAAGATGATAACAAGGTGTTGTGATGACAATGTTTTTGTTATTATTCTTTGGTCTTATTCTCTTATATTATGTTTTAAAAATACCTTTAGGGATTTCAGCTTGGGTTGAGCAAAGGTTGCCAATAGGTGCCTTTCTGTATGAGCATCTTGCAAAATATCCGGCTCCTAAAAATCTTAATATGTGGTATGCTTTCGGTGCCTTAGCCCTGGTCTCAGCTGTGTTACAATATATTACGGGTATTTGGTTGGTAATGTATTATACCCCTACTGCTGAGGACGCTTTTGCTTCTGTGCAGATGATTATGCGAGAAGTGCCCTATGGTTGGTTGATTCGTTATCTGCATGCAACCGGTGCTTCTATGTGGTTTTTGGTGATTTACTTGCATATATTTCGCTCGCTTTTGTATGGTTCTTATAAGGGGCCAAGAGAGTTGTTATGGTTAAGCGGTATTGTATTACTATTTTTATTGATGGCTGAAGCCTATACGGGTTATGTTTTGCCTTGGGGGCAGATGTCGTATTGGGCAAGTAAAGTAATTTTATCTTTATTTTCTACTATCCCATTTGTGGGTGATGATGTGGTGGTGTGGTTGCAGGGTAGTTATGAAGTCTCTAGTGCAACCTTACATAGGTTTTTTGCCTTTCATGTGGTGGGTTTTTCATTTTTATTATTAGGAATGATTGCTCTGCATATAGTACTTTTGCATGTCGCAGGTTCTAATAATCCTGATGGTGTTGATATACTCAAGGTTAAAGATAAACATGGTTGGCCAAGAGATGCTATTGGTTACTATCCTTACTTTGTACGTAAATATATCCCAGTAGTGATGTTGTATTTATTTGCTATCATGTTAGTGGTATTGTACTTTCCAACTGCTACAGGCTTAATTTTTGAGGCGGAAAACTTCCTAGAAGCTAATCCACTGGTTACCCCCTTGCATATTAGACCGGCTTGGTATCTATCCCCATATTATGCTATTTTGCGGGCCATTCCAGATAAGGGTATGGGGGCTTTATTTATGTTTTTGGCTATTGTACTGTGGGCTTTTTTACCGTGGCTTGACTATAGTCCTGCTAAATCAATGCGTTATCGTAGTGTTTGGGATAGGTTGTTGCTGGCTATGGTTATTATTGCTTTTATTACTTTGGGTATTTTAGGTAGTTTTCCTGCGGTGGGTATAAATCTTACCCTAGCTCGTTGGGCTACTGTAGCTTATTTTTCTTATTTTCTCTTATTGCCATTAGTGTCATCGTTAGGTGGGCATAAGCCAGTACCTAAGAGGATTCCCTGATGTGGTTGCTATGTGTTTATTTGTGGGTTATGCCTTTGTATGCAGCATCACCTGTGGTTTTATTAGAGAATGCTGAGGTTGATCTTCATGATAAACAAAGTATTCTACGTGGTGGCCATGCTTTTAAAACTCAGTGTCTTACTTGTCATGCGCTTACTTACTGGCGTTATGATGATGTTGCCGAGCAGCTAGGTATAACGCAAGAGATGATGCCACAGTGGCCTAAGGATGCTTGGGGCGGTCATCCTCCTCCAGATTTAAGTTTGATTGCATTGGAGTTAGGTGTTAATCAGCTGTATACCTATTTAACGACCTATTTTGAAGATAGATCTAGGCCTACGGGTGCTAATAACCTTGCTTATCCAAATACCTCTATGCCTAATGTATTAGAGCATCTACAAGGTAAAGTGTATTTAAAGCCGGGACTTAATTTAGCAGTATTAGCCGCTAGTGAGAAAAAACATTGGTACCAAGTGGTGGATTTTGGAAAAGCAGGCTCTATGCATCCAGAGGAGTTTGATCAATATTTACACGATATAGTTACTTTTTTAGCCTATGTTGCAGATCCATCTTTTGAGGAGCGAACTCAATTAGCGCCTTATGTGCTAGGGTATTTGCTATTTATGGTTGGTTTGAGCTATTGGTGGTTTTTACAGCAAAAGCAATCTAAATAACTGGCTTAAAATAAGAGCTGTCTTGGGCTGTTACTCTCTATATTATTCGTGTTTTCACAGTTTTCTGTCTCTGAGGGGATAAATTTACCACTGGCATTTATCTTGCCAGTTTCGAAAAATCTACTGATACAATCAGCTGCTACTGTTTCACAATGTTCTAAAATTTTTTCATAACATTTGGTTTTTTTTCTGCGACCACGCATGCCTATTGAGACTGCGTCTGCGTAGGGTATGGTATGTATTTCTGTTATATTGAGCTCTTTTTTTATCTCACTTAATATGTCGTGTGTTTCTATATTTGTGATTTTATTTGGGTCTGATTTAATTCCTAAACCATTATAGCTAAGTATGCCAAAGGTTTTTGGATCAGTACTTTGGTAATTACAAGTGAATATAGCAAGATTTACGACGAGAGATCTTTTGCTGTCACATTTCATATGTAGTTTACTGAAGGCCTCAGCTGCTTTTATGATACTTGGATTGTTTATGGTATAGCTATCTAGATCAATAGTGTCTTCTTTTGTTTTATCAACAGGGGTGCATCTTTTGTAAAAGTTAAATGCTTTTGTGTCGTTGCTTGGATTGAGATAAGTTTTTGTTTGTGTTTTTTCACCAGTTTGGCCGACAAAAATCATAGACATGTTAGCTGCTCTGGTAGCTTGTCCACAACATTGAAGATTAGCGGTCTGGTAGTTTGCATTTTTATCTACTAGATATTTATCATTGCGATCGCAAAAGTCTTGATGTGTATTAATTGAGAAAAGCTGGAAAGGGTTTGCTTCAGTGTTCATGTTTATGCCGGTAAGGCCGTGTTGCTCATATTTTTTAAGAAAGTTTAGAAAGTTCTGATGAGCATTGTTTTTGTCGCTACTATACTGTTCTCTTGCATGTTTTTTAGTATATTTATGATGTCTATCAGCACTAAAGTCGTCATCTAATGGGTAGCCATTGTTTTGGCTTTCAACTTTTTTTAATTCATAGCCATTAGCTGGAATCTCCGTCGTTACTTTTGGGCATGGTGAGGCAAATAGATTTATTGTCGCCACGCTTTTTGGTGTTGTTAATGTATTTTCATCAGTAGCTGAACTTTGCTCTGTTGCAGTGTTAGCATCAGGGCTGGCAGTCTCAACGCTTATACTGATGCTTTTCTTTGCGCTGTTTTCTTGGCTAGATAAGTTATCTGCTTCGCGTTGTTTACGTTTTCTTAATTGTTTCATCATAAAAGATTCGCTTCCTGGTTTGATTGGCACTATAAATAAAAGGGACATGCTGTGTAACTGAAAAGATGAAATTCTATTATCTGTGTTGATGCTTTGTCAAGTATTAATGAATAGCTCTTTGTCGCTACTTTTTGCTTAAATAAGGGCTAATAGCTTGTAAATTACTCCATTATGTTATAATTTGTGTCCATGGATTTACCAATTTCTGTGCAACTAGATTCTCGATCAACTACTCGTCGTGCATACGCAGATATGTCAGCGCGTAATTTACAAGCGAATGCCCGTACATTACAGGCTTTTGTTGGTGCTGTAAAAATAGTTGCTATGGTCAAAGCTAATGGCTTTGGTCATGGTATTAGAAGCTGTGCTCTGTATTTAGCTAAGCATGTGTACGCTTTTGGGGTGGCCCACGTAGATGAAGCTCAGATACTGCGCAAAGTTGGTATTAAGAACCCAATAGTGTTAATGGAAGGTGTGTATAATCAGCAGGAATTGCTTCTTGCTCATGCACTAGAATGTATTACTGTTGTACATAATCAGCGTCAGATAGCTTGGTTAGATGCCTTAGCTGATGGCCAGTCTATGTCTGTTTGGTTGAAAATAGATACTGGTATGGGCCGTTTGGGCTGTGATATAGCTGTCTTGGCTGATTTATACCAGGCTGTGCAAGCGCATCCTCGAGTAGAGCAAACACCGGTGTTAATGTCGCATCTTGCTTGTGCATCATCCGTAGATCATGCCCTGAATACCCAACAGCTTGCTTTGTTTGCTAAGCTACAAGCACAATATGGATTGCCTGCAAGTATTTGCAATTCAGCTGCTATATTTAATTTTACCCAACACCATTATGACTACGTAAGACCAGGATTGGCTTTATATGGTGTTTCACCAACTGCTTTGGCTGCAGCTGATTATAGTTTATCGCCAGTGATGACCTTAAGAAGTCAAGTTATTGCAATTAAAGATTTTTATGCTGGGCAGAGTATTGGTTATGATGCGAAATTTATCTGTTCTAAGCCTATGCGTATTGCTATAGTTGCTATTGGTTATGGAGATGGGTATCCTAGAGATATCTCTGATGCAGCTGTGGTGCTTATAAATGGTCATTTATGCCCTATAGTTGGTGCTGTTTCTATGGATATGATGAGTGTTGATGTCAGTCATTGTCCAGGGGTTACGTACGGCGATATGGTCACATTGTGGGGAGAAGGGCTGCCAGTTGAACAAGTTGCTAAGTTCTCAAAGCGTAGTTGCTATGAGTTGCTAACAAGTGTGCAGCATAGAGTGAAGTTTGTTTGGTCTGATGAGTAAAAAAGAGGAGAAATTATGTCAAAGCCAATAGGTGTTTATGATAGTGGTATTGGTGGATATACCGTACTAAATGTATTAAAAAAACGTTTTCCTCAAGAGAATTGGCTTTATTTACAAGATGCTCAGCATAGACCCTATGGTTCAAGAAGCCAGCAAGAATTAGTTCATTTGGGTAGAAGATGTATTGATACCCTTCAAGCAGCCGGCGTTAAAGCCTGTGTGGTGGCTTGCCATACCAGTTCTGCATTGGCACTTAGACAGTTAGAGTCGTATTATGATATCCCGCTTTTAGGAATGCTCAAGCCAAGTGTGCGTGCTATTTGTGAGCAACCTGAACAACCGCTGTTATGGTTGGCCACGCGTGCTAGTGTGCTATCTAATCAGTTAATTAAAACTGCCAGAAAGTCAGGTTTTACTGCTGAGGTTTGTCCGGTCATTTGTGATGGTTGGGTTGAGAAAATTGAGCAGGAATATGAAGGAGAAGGTGTGCAAGCTATGATTGAGCATACATTGGCACCGCATCGCAAATGGATAGCTAGGTATAATCCTCGTGTTTTTTATGGTTGTACGCATTATCCATGGTTAGATAATTCTCTTAAGCAGGTGTTGGGTGAAGATTTACTCTATGCAGATCCTGCGCATTGGGTGGTGGAAGATTTACACTCTGTGCTTGAGCAGCATAGCAATAATGCCGAGTCGGCGACAACTGGTAAGGTTATTAAGCTTAGCTCAGCCAGATGTATACAAGCTGTGGGCTAAATGGCTTGCGCCTTTAGGTCCACTGTTTTATTATAGTTTTAATTTTTTAATGGTCAGATATGGTATATCGTGTTGTAACTCGTAGAAGTCGTTTGGCAAGAAAACAGGCAGATTTATTTGTGGCTGCTATGCATGCTGTTGATCCCTCATTTGCCATTAAGATTATTCCTGTAGATACAGCTGTAGATCAAAGTGAAGCACCGGTTGAAACTTTTGGTGGTAAGGGTTCTTTTGTGAAAGAATTAGAGGATATGGTCTTATCAGGTTTTGCTGATTGTGCTGTGCATTCTATGAAAGATATGTCAGTAAGACAAGTAGAAGGTTTGACTATTTCTGCTGTTATGGCCCGTGAAGATCCTCGAGATGTGTTAGTAAGTTATGACTTTGCTGATTTGCGCTCTTTACCCAATGGGGCTATCGTTGGCACATCTAGTCTGAGAAGATCAAGCCAGTTGATGGCTAAACGCCCAGATTTAAAGGTAATGCCTTGCCGTGGTAATGTTGATACCAGGCTCAAAAAGCTTAATGCTGGTGATTTTCATGCTTTGATATTGGCCGGTGTTGGTCTTGAGCGTCTAGATTTGCATGATAATATCAGTGAGTATTTAGCCCCATCCTGGATGCTGCCAGCCCCTGCACAAGCTGTTATAGCAATACAGTGTCGTACTGAGGATATACAGCTTAGAAAAGCTTTAGAGTGTGTTCATCATCAGCCTACTGCAGAGCTGGTGTACTGGGAGAGGAAAGTGGTTTCCTTACTGGGGGGGCATTGTCAGATGCCTCTAGCGGTGCATGCAAGTTACCAAGATGATATGATTTATTTGGATGTTGCTGTTGGATATGCAAATGGTGATCAGCTAATTCGTAAATCTTGTATCATTGGTGGTGGTATTGTGCAGGAGAATGTACAGAGGGTACAAGATCTTTGTAATGAATTATTACAAGATGGTGGTGCTGAAATATTAGAGTATTACGCCAGATGATCTGTGTTTACGCCGGTATGCGCGCTATCTTAGCAATTAGCCTGTTAAGTTTAAACTTGGTGATAGGTACATCGCTGGTATTTGCGCTTTCTTTGCTTAGTTTTTTTAGCTTGGGTTTATTAAAAACCTGGGTGAATAATATTATATCTTGTTTGTGTTATTATCATGCGCGTAACATACGTGCGGTGTTATTGTATATCTCAGGTTTGCAGCTGCAAGTGTCTTTTGCGGATATTAATAAGCAGGATAGGCATGTTATTATAGCGAATCATCGTTCGCAAATGGATATTCTAATATTGCTTGCCGCGGCTTCTGAGCATGCACCTGAACTTAAATTTTTTCTCAAGCGTAGTCTTATGTACGTGCCTTTTATGGGGCTTTTTTGCTACCTTTGTGGTTATCCTTTTGTAGATAGGTTCACTAAATCGCAGCTACGTGATAGACAATTACGCGCAAAACAACAACAAATGTTACTGGATAAATGTCAGTCGTTGTTTACCCGAGCTGTTGCTTTGGTGATTTTTGTTGAGGGTACTCGTTTTGATAAAACTAAGGCGCAGAAGTTTAAGTATGAGAACTTATTGCCACCACAATCACTTGGGGTAGCAACAGCGATTAATGCCCAGCAGCAGACGGGTAGTGTTTTAGATGCAACTATAGTATATGCTGGTGATGATATATCGGTTTGGCAGGTGCTAAGTGGTAAAATTAATAAAGTACAGTTGCTAGTGGAAGAGGTTAAGCTGGGGCAGACAATTAATTTAGATGATAAAACTAGTATGCGTGGTTTACAAAATTGGCTGCAAGAGTTATGGCAGCGTAAGGATAAGCGTATTAGTGAGATATTAGCAGCATCTACTTAGTTGGATTTGTATGTTAATAATGTTATAATACAATGATTTAATTGGAATTGTTGTTGTGGAAAAAATACATATTGCTCCTATGATGGGCTGGACCGATCAACATTTTCGTTATTTTATGCGTTTACTGCATCCGCATGTAGCCCTTTATAGTGAGATGATTACCACTGGCGCACTTATTCATGGTGATACGCATAAGTATTTACACAGAGATGTTGATGATGGCTCTGTGGTGCTACAATTAGGTGGCTGTGATCCACAGCAGTTGGCACATTGTGCACAATTAGCACAACAATATGGCTATACAGGGGTTAACCTTAATGTGGGTTGTCCGAGTGATAGAGTGCAAGCTGGAAGAATAGGGGCATGCTTGTATAAAGAGCCTGCTTTGGTAGCTGAATGTGTAATGGCTATGAAAGCTGCTGTTAGTATTCCGGTTTCGGTGAAATGCCGTATTGGCGTAGATGATGTTGAAGGTATAGATAGGTTAATTGCTTTTCTAGAATTAATGCATAAAAGTGGCTGTGCTAGTGTGCAAGTACATGCGCGTAAGGCCTGGTTAAAAGGTTTAAATCCTAAGCAAAATAGATCTATTCCACCACTTGATTATGAGCTTGTTTATGCTGCAGCTCAGGCTGTTGCTGATCTACCCATAATTTTAAATGGCGGTTTGTTAGCAGCTGATGATATTCAGTATCAGTTAAGTAGATTCCCTGGGGTTATGATAGGTCGTGCAGCCTATAAGCAGCCTATGCTAATACGCCATTGTGCTATGCACTGCTATCCAGACTGTCAATTTGCTACTATAGACCAAGTGCTATCAAAGTATATGGCTTATGTCGTGCAGGCGCAGCAGCAAGGTAGAAGATTGCAGCCGTTGTTAAAACCTTTGTATAATGTTTTTTTTGCTACAAAAAAAGCCAAGCTCTGGCGTAAGGCGTTAATGGCTTATGTAGCTAAAGATATACCGGTTAAAGATTTGTTAAAAGTAGGGGTTTGTGATTAGATTTTTATAAAAAACAAACTTTTATATTGTTATGCACTATCTGTTAATATAATATCCACAGTCTACAAAAAGAGAAATAATATAATGAAAACAAATATACCATACACAAACACAACTTCACATAACGGTTTTTTTGCTAGATTAACATATGGCCTATATGCTGTATTTAGTGGTTTTTTTACACTCTTTACTTCGTTATTGGGCATGAATGCTAGCTATATTAAGTCTGTAGTACCTTTAGATGCTAGTAAGGCCGCTGATATTAATGTACAAGAGTCTTTGGTAACCAAGCCCGATAACAGCTTAGATCGTAAAAATATGGATGATCTTGAGGCGCTTGTTGCTGCTAAATATGGCATAAATTATCCTTGTAAAGGAGATGAACTAAAGCTAGTTATGCAAAATTTTAAGCTGGATCTCTCTTCTCTTGGGTTAAATAAAAATACGCCGCTGTATGCCTATACAGATAATGCTGCTGCTGTTAAGGAGCTACCAGGAGCAACTGAGTGGTATGATGAGCGATTTATGAAATTTCTGATAGGTCGCTTAGCCTATAATAACCAAAACTTTGAATCACTATTTGTTGATAGTCACGAGGGTAACTATGCTGTAGAGAGTATGAATAAGTATGGTATTACAGGGGTATTAATAGATAGTGATGATTCTCAGGATCAAGCTGCATGCAAAGCAGTCATACATGAGAGTATTAAAGCACATAAAGTTATGCCTATTTACGTAAATATTAACAATACGCATTGGGTGAGTGCTATGTTGGTTAGTGATGGCACAAAGAATAAGATATTTTATTTTGACTCTGTTAATAGTCCTGCCTATAAGCAAGAGCTTGTAAAAGCCTTACATCAGTGCTGTAAACTATCTGGGCTTGCAAAATATGAATTGGTTGATGTTGACTTAAAGGTGCAGGACAATGGTTATGATTGTGGCCCACTATCTGCCCAGTTTAATCGGTTTGCCTATATGCTCTTTAAATCAAATCCTGATATAATCAATAAGGATCATGGCTTGGTTCGTACCTCACTAGCTAACCGTTTTGCTGATGCAATAAAATCAAATGGTAATGTAGGTCAGTATGCGCAAAAATTACGTGCGGATGATAGAAAGCAGCTTATTGACTATAATAATGAGGTTGAAAAACAATTAGCAATCATATTGAATGATATAAAGTCCTCAAATGGTGGTAATATTATGAGGTTGCTGGGTTCTTCTTTTGTTTAGTGCAGATAATGTATTTGCTGTAGCAGTTTTCACTATGCTTTGATAAGGCTTCGGGGCTGCTATCATTACCAAATGCATCTAATAACTGCTCTTGTACAATGCCGTCGCGGATCGCTTTGTCTATCGCTTGTGACTCACATTGTGATTTTAACTCAAGGCAGGAACTACTAGTAGTAGTTGTGGGTAGATGGCATCCAGATGTTATTATTACTAATAATACTGCTGCTGCATATTTAATGGTCATAGGTTATTTGCTCTATAGTTTTGTCTATGGTGAGTATTTGATCTATGGCCTTAATATCGCTTGCTTGTATTGTGCCTACTAAGGCTTTTAATTGTAGTAGATTGAGTAAGTAGCCATAACGGGCTTTTGCTAGTGCTTGTTGGTTTTGTCGCAAGCGGGATATACTATCTAGTATCTCTACAAGGGTTATAGCGCCTACATCGTGTCGTATTCTATTCATTTTTAAAAGTTCTTTATCTGCCATAACCGCCTTTTTCTCAGCTTGTATAAACTCCTCGGTTGCCTTCATTGAATAGTAAAGTTCTCGTAATTTAAGCTGTACGTCTTGTTTTGTTTTACGGCCGTCTATTTTTGCAGTATTAAGGGTGCGATAGCTTTTGGCAACTAAGAAAGCGCGCTTACCACCAGTTACAAAAGGTGTTTCTATGCTGAGTGATAAGCTGCGTTGATTGGTTTTGTTCATGCTAAAGCCATTGTATGGATAGTTTTGTGTTCTTGTTAAGGAAAAGCCTGCGCTAACGGTGGGTAGAAAGCTTGCCAGCGCAGCATTTTTGGCTGTTTGCATGAGGTCTATTTGTTTTTGTGCTATTTTAGTGTCGATATTATTATCCTGTGCTTGTGCAACCCAAGTATCAATAGTTGGTAATTTTTTATGATGGATTATTTCCTCATCTAGCATTTTTACTTGCAATGGTTTTTGTCCAATGGATTGACTGAGTTTGTCTTGATTATCACGTAATGTGCGCTCAGCTGCGATTACAGAAGCTTCACTTCTAGCCATTTGTGCTAATACTTGCAGTGCTTCTGTGTGGGTGATGATGCCGGACTTTTCTTGTTCAATCGCTTGTTGATAGCGTAGTTGATATTCACTTAACTCGGTTTTGGCAAAGCTGAGGTTATCTATGCTTTGCAAGAGATCAAAATACAAGCCGGCTACGTAGACAATAAAGTTTTGCTCATGTTGTTGGTAGCTTAGCCATTGCATTTGTTTTTCTATAGTAGCTTCAGTGTATCTTGCTATTTTTTCTGGATCAAATAATATCTGACTGAGAGATAAGCTTTGCTTTTCATAACGATATGTGGCCGTATTGGCGCTATTGGTATGGTATTTTGTATTTTCAAAGCTGCCGCTTGATTGTGGTAGTAGTGCACTGAGGGCAATTTTATCATCAAACTGGTGCTGTTTCCAGATGGCTTTGGCTTGTAGATTGGATACGTCTTTTTGTAAGGCTAATGCCAAAGTTTCAGCTAAATCTAATGCCATAGTTGCCGCTGGCATACATAAACTTATGATAACAATAATACATTTGATTTTAGCCATAGCTATCTTGACTAGACGTTTTGTCTAGTATGTTGTATATTAGCCTGCAATGCAAGTTATCTAAGTTAATATAGGTTGTCCCAATTTATGAAGTTATCGCCGTTGTTATCACGTGCCCATATTAAAAATGTTCAGCTTAAAACATTGCATGAAGGCTTCTTTAAGTTAGTGCGACTGTCTTATAGTTACACTAAGTTTCAAGGTGGTCAAGCAAGGTCTGAAAACCATGAAGTATTATTACGGCCTCAGGCTGTGGTGGTGATTGGCTATGACCTATCTACAGAACAAGTGGTACTAATTGAACAGTTGCGTTCTGGTTTAGTAGCTTGTGGCGCTGACCAGCCCTGGTTGATTGAGGTGGTGGCAGGTTTATGTGAGCCAGATGAGGCTGCTCATCTAACGGCTAGAAGAGAGTTGCAAGAGGAAACAGGTCTGGATACTAAGGTTTTAATTCCCATTGCTTCTTATTGGGTAAGTCCTGGAGGTTCAAGTGAGAAAGTGCATGCTTATTGTGCACTTGTTGATAGTAGTAAAGCGCAGACCTATGCTGGACTTGCAAGTGAAGGAGAGAATATAGCCATTAGGAAATTCCCTCGTACTACACTTGAAGATGCACTTAGTCAGGGTATTCTTAATAATAGTGCGACTATTTTATGTACCCAGTGGTTAGCGTTAAATCATGAGAATATAAAAAATAAGGTAAACAATACGGAGAAAGTAGATGAGTGGATATACTTCTGATGCATTAAAGGTTTTAGAAGGGTTGGATCCTGTTAGGCAACGGCCTAATATGTATACTGATACTACTAACCCTAATCATCTTGCCCAAGAGGCCATTGATAATTGTGTGGATGAGGCTCTTGCTGGGCATGCAAGCATGATCAAAGTAACTCTAGAAGAAGATGGCTCTATAAGAGTTGAGGATAATGGTAGAGGAATGCCGGTAGATGTACATGCGCAGCATGGTGTGCCAGGTGTAGAACTTATTTTAACTAAATTGCATGCTGGTGCTAAATTTAGTAATAAAACCTATCAATACTCAGGTGGCTTACATGGGGTTGGTATTTCTGTAACCAATGCGTTATCGCAAATGTTAACAGTGGAAGTAACCCGTGATGCTAAAGTTTATGCAATGGAGTTTGCTGGAGGTGAGGTGGTAAGCTCGCTGCAGGTGATTGCTGAGGCTGATAAAAAGCGTAGTGGTACCAAGATACATTTTTTACCGGATCCTAAATATTTTGAGAGTGCTCAATTTCATGTTGCTAAACTGAGGCATATCTTACGTGCTAAAGCTATCTTATGTGCTGGATTGAAAGTTGAGTTGTTTGAGGTTGCTACCAATAAGAAAGAAGTTTGGCACTACCCAGATGGTATAAAAGCCTATGCTGATTTAGCTTTACAAGGTAAGACTTTTCTCCCAGATCCACCTTTTGTCCAAAGTTTTGAATCAGAGCAATTACGTCTAGATTGGTTGGTTTGTTGGGCGACAGAAGGTTCTAGTGATATTGCAGAGAGTTATGTCAATTTAATTCCAACGCCACAGGGTGGTACCCATGTCAATGGTTTGCGTTTAGGTTTGCTAGAGGCAGTAAGAGAATTTTGTGAAGTTAGAATGCTTGGTCCAAAAGGTCTTAAACTAAAAGCAGAAGATATATGGACTTCTTGTGCTTATGTGGTCTCGCTTAAAATACCAGAGCCACATTTTGCAGGCCAGACCAAAGATAGGCTGGTTAATCAATCGGTGACGGCAAAAGTGAGTGCTTGTGTACACGATCAATTTAGTTTATGGATGCACCAGCATATACAAGAAGCAGAGACTTTGGCTGAGTACTTTATCAGTTGTGCCCAAGAGCGCTTGCGTTCTTCACAAAAGACACAAAGAAAAAAGTGGGTTGCAGGGCCAAGGCTGCCTGGTAAATTGACAGATTGTCTTTCCAGTGATATGCAATATAGTGAGATATTTCTCGTTGAGGGAGATTCTGCGGGTGGTTCCGCAAGACAAGCTCGAGATAAAAACTGTCAGGCTATCTTGCCATTACGTGGTAAAATACTAAATACTTGGGAGATTTTACAAGATAAATTGCTTTTATCTAAAGAGGTTCATGATATTGCGGTAGCCATTGGTGTTGATCCAGGTAGTGATGATTTACAAGGGCTGCGCTATGCTAAAGTTTGTATTCTTACCGATGCGGATTCAGATGGCTCGCATATTAGTACTTTATTATGTGCTCTATTTTTAAAGCATTTTCCCAAACTTGTTGCCGCGGGGCATGTTTATGTTGCTATGCCGCCTTTATACCGTATTGATCATAATAAACAGGTTTATTATGCGCAGGATGATGCTGAGAAAGAGCAAATTGTGGCTGAGATTATGCAGAAAAATCCGCGAGCAAAATGTGTTATTATGCGCTTTAAAGGTCTAGGTGAAATGAATCCATTACAGCTAAGAGAAACAACTATGGCGGTGGAAACTAGAAGGTTAGTGCAGCTCTCTTATGATGTAGAAAGTGAGGCCATGCAGGTTATGGATAATTTGCTGAGTAAAAAGAGGGTAGCTGCTCGTAAACAATGGCTAAATGATAAAGGTGATCTTGCTAGTGTTGATTGATTGTGTTTGCTATGTGAAGCTGTTACAATCATGTTTCTTTTATGACTCATGGAGTAGCGCAGGGTGATGGCTATTGAAAATGCCGGTAAGATGTCCACGCTAAGACGATCTCTTTTCCCAATATATGCCAGTGAAGTTAGATGTTTTTCTATAATGTCATGTATGATATTTCTCACTATATTTTCTTTTTATCTGCTAAGAGGTGTAAAAGACGCTTTGTTGCAATCTGCTCCAGGTTCTGGTGCTGAGATTTTCAGTTTTCTAAAACTTTATCTTGTATTACCGGCAACTATGTTGCTTATGACTTTTTATATCATGCTGCGTAAATATTGTTCTCTGGAGTCGGCATATTATATTGTTCTTAGCATATTTGTGCTGTTTTTCACTATTTTTGCTGTATATTTGTATCCAAATCACCACTTGTTACATCCATCTGCTGCGCAAATACAAATCTTAAAGCAAGCTTATCCAGCCTTTAAATGGTTTATTACTATTTATGGTTATTGGGTTTTTGCTCTTTTTTATGTGGTATCTGAGCTTTGGGGTGCATTGATGCTGTCGGTGCTATTTTGGCAGTTGGCTAATGATAATGTCAGTACTGCACAAGCACAGCGTTTTTATCCTTTGTTTATCACTTTTGGTAATATTGCCATGTTATGCTTAAACCCGGTGATGCACTATCTAGCACAGGATAGTTATAATGATATGATACAGGTTTGTTGGATTATTGCGGGTGCAGGTTTATCAATAATGGCATGTTTGCGTTACGCCTATAGCCATGGTTTATTAAAGCGTGATCAACCGCTGGGCTCTTCTCATGCTGATGCACCTAAGCGTTCTTTGTATGAGAGTATTGCTTTGGTAATGCGTTCGCCATATATTGGCTATATCTCTATTATGGTGCTTTCCTATGGTTTATTGATTAATGTTGTCGAGGCTATGTGGAAATCTCAAACAGGGCTTTTATACGATAGCCGTGCAGACTTGATGCGCTTTAATGCCGATTATACTTTTTGGACCGGAGTTGCGACAATAACAATGAACTATTTGAGTAAAAGTATGATTAGTAAAGTGGGTTGGACCACCAGTGCTTTAATTACGCCGGTAGTATGTGCTTGCTTTGGTATGCTGTTTTTCTTTTTTGTGTTACATACAGATTATGTTATGGCAATATTTTCATTACAACAATCTCCTTTGCTGTGGACGGTTTGGTTAGGTGCTTTTGCAGTGATGATTAGTAAAGGGGCTAAATATTCATTTTTTGATCCTACCAAAGAAATGGCTTTTATTCCTTTGGATAAGGAAATGCGCTCTAATGGTAAAGTGGTTGCTGATGGTGTGGTTGAGCGTTTTGGGAAATCTCTAGGTGGCGCTACTATATCCAGCTTAATTATGTATACGGGTTATGATCTGACTGAGTTGGGTTATTTTCTTGGCTCTGTGACTCTGTTATTAGGTCTATTGTGGTTGTATGCGGTGCTTAGATTAGGTGAGCTGTATAAGTACCAGCTTGATGTGGCAAGTTGTCATTAAGAGTTTGCTAAATATATTTCTGTTATATTTATAAATAGTTGTATTTTTATTTAAATATGCTGTATAATCAGCGTTTTCGCGTATGACTATAAGAGTATGCAAACTATTAGTGTTTTAACACGACAAGATAAAATCGTTTGGGCAGGGGATATATGATTAGTTATATACGTCCATGCATAAACTGGTTGTTGCCAATAAAGCGACATGAGTTAAGCAGGTTTTTTGCTATGTGCTTGCTCATATTTATTACAACCTTTGTACATCATTTGTTAAGAAGTATAAAAGATGCATTGGTCTTGTATGAACCTGGCTCAGGTGCTGAAGTTATCAGCTTTCTAAAAACTTACATGATTCTACCGGCAAGTATAGCTGCAGCTATATTCTATATGCGCTTGCGTAAGCATTATGATATGCCACGCTCATATTATGCTATTGTTGCTGGATACTGCGTATTTTATACGTTTTTTGCTTTTATTGTGTTTCCTAATGTTGATTATTTACATCCGGATATACAGTTAGTGGCTCAGCTTAAGCAGCAATATCCAGTGTTTCGTTGGTTTATTGCTATTTGGGGTATGTGGTCTTATGCTTTGTATTATGTTGCAGCAGAATTATGGGGTACTTATGTATTGAGTGTACTGTTCTGGCAGTTGGCTAACGATACGGTGCATTTGGATGAGGCTGAGCGATTTTATCCACTTTTTGTAACATTAAGTAATACAGCCTTGTTTGCCTTAAATCCTTTTATTAAGTCGGTGGCTGTTTTTCCTGATAATGGTGTGTTTGTTTCTAATATGGTTATTGTAGCCAGCTCTATTATTATGATGGCTATTTTTCGTTATATGGAAAAGTATGATCCAGACACTTCTGTACGTTTGCGTACGCAAACAGAACCTGCTGTGCCTAAAAAGAAGACTGTGCTTACTGAAGATGGTTGGCTGACAGCTGGTCGCTCTGAGTATATTTGGTATATTGCCTTGTTGGTGTTTTGTTATGCAGCTATTATAACTTTGGTAGAAACTACGTGGAAGGCGCAGGTAAAGTCTTTTTATGTGAGTAAAGCTGAGCAAATGGTCTTTTATGCTGATTATACCTTATATACAGGTTTAGCGACTATCTTAATGAATACGCTTAGTAAGAGTGTTATTAAGAAGTTTGGTTGGACGGTAGGTGCTATTATTACACCTATTTCTTGTGGTGTATTAGGTTCTTTATTTTATGCTTTGATGTTAGCGCAACAGCAAGTGTGGCTGCCAGATTTACTTCAGGCTAATATAGTACAGATAGCTGTGTGGACTGGTGCTATTTCAGTTATGTTTAGTAGGGGCGCTAAGTATTCATTTTTTGACCCAACTAAGGAAATGGCTTTTATTCCACTTGATAAAAAGCTTAGCACCAATGGTAAAGCTGTAGCCGATGGTATGGCTGCAAAGTTAGGGAAGTCTTTTGGTGGTTGGTTTATATCTTCTGCTACTATGCTGGTAGGCTTAGATTTAGAAGGCTTGTGTGCAACCTTGGCTGTGTTGGTGTTGGCATTAAGTGTTTTCTGGTTATTTGCAGTATTGCGTCTTGGGGTTTTATATAGAAAGCAAGTACAACTAAGCGCTACACAAGCACAAGATACGGTTATGGTTTAGGCTGTTATCGCTTCTAAATCAAGCCATTCACTCATTTGTGCAACTCGAGATAACATAAAAGTAGGTTTGTATTTTTCTAGCTGACTGGCAGTTAAGCTGCCGTCTGAAACTGCTAGAGAGTGTATACCGGCTTTTTTGGCAGCAACAATATCGTTATTATGATCGCCAACAACTAGACAGTTATCTGATCTGATATGCGTGTTTTGTAATATGGCATCAAGCATATCTGTATGTGGTTTTGCAGGATATTCATCACCACAGCAGCTCATGCTGATTAGGTCCTTAATACCGCTTTTTTGTAATTCATTTTGGAAAAACTCTCGGCGTTTATTAGTAGCAATACAGATTTGTATATTATGTGCATGTAGTTGCTGTAGACATTCTTTAGTAGCTGCATCCATCATGTTAAAATGTGTATGGTCTTTACGATAATAATCAACATAAAGCTTTAAATAGCGTTCTTGCTCATTGGCAGATAAGCTTGGGAAAAGTTCACGTATTACTGTACTTGCTTTTGCGCCCATTAGATTTTGCAGTGCTAGTGTATTAGGTTTAGGTAGTCCCATGGTTTTTATCACTTGCTGATGTACTTGTATTAGTAAGGGTAGGCTATTGACTAAGGTGCCATCCCAATCAAAAATAATCATTTTGATATTTTCTTTTATGCTGTAGTGATCATTGATTTTTTTATGTATGCGTCTGATTTTCACACCCATACTCATTAAATTCTCTTCTAGATGGCTATAACCTCTATCAATATGGTGAATATCACTAATGGTGGTTTCACCATGGGCAACTAAAGCGGCTAGAACCAATCCTGCAGATGCTCTTAAATCTGTGGCTAGTATTTGATTGGCATGTAGCTGCTCATTTCCTTTGGTGCTGGCAACATTTTTATCTATTTGTATGTTGGCACCTAAGGTGCATAATTGTTGTGCGTGTGCCATGCGGTTTTCATAAATCTTTTCTGTAATAGTAGCTCTACCTTTAGCAATAGTGTTTAGTGTTAACCACTGTGCTTGTAGGTCTGTTGGGAACCCAGGGTAGGTTTCAGTGACTATACTGGTAGCTTTAGCTTGCTGCTGCATTGTTAATTGTATACTGTCTTTAGTGGTTTTAATGCTAGCGCCTGCTTCTTTTAGTTTTTCTAGAACGCAGTCTAGATGTTCGGGGTTAATATTATTTAGGGTGATACTGCCTTGTGTGATTGCTGCAGCAATAAGATATGTGCCTGCTTCTATTCTATCTCCTATGATACTATGTTCGCCACCGTGTAGTTGTTTCTTGCCAGTAATGCTAATAGTACTGCTGTTGCGGCCTTCTATTTGTGCACCTAAGGTATTTAGAAAGTCTATTAGGTTAGTAACTTCTGGGTCGCGGGCTGCGTTATTTAATACGGTACAGCCATCGGCAAGACAGGCTGCCATAATAAGATTTTCAGTGCCAGTTACAGTAGGAAAAGCCAATGTATACTCTATAGCCTTGAGTCCATTAGGTGCTTTTGCATAGACGGTATTGTTTTCAAGTTTTATTTCGGCGCCCATTTTTCTTAAACCATCAAGATGAATATCAACTGGTCTGGCGCCAATTTTACAGCCCCCTGGTAATGGAATAATAGCTTGCTTTGCGGTTGCTAATAATGGGCCTAAAAATAAAAAAGAGGTACGCATTTTTTTTGCTAATGTCAGCGGTATGATATGTTTTTTTATGTTTTCAGGGGTGATGTGAATATTCATTTTTTCGTCAAGACGTATTTTGCCACCTAAGTAAGATAGTGTTTCTAGCATGGCGCAAGTATCAGCTAATGGTGGAATACGGGTGAGGACTACTGGTTTGGTCGCTAGAATAGAGGCTGCGATAATAGGTAATGCAGCATTTTTAGAACCGGCAATAGCAACTTGGGTGGTTTTAATTTTTGTGGGCCCAGTTATTATCAATTGTTCTTTATGTGTAGTGCTCATAGTGATTTCCTTGTTGTATGGATATAATAGTAATGATTATCAATTAGTTGATGCTGTCCTCTAATTTGTTATTAAGGCCGCGTAGTCCTTTATTTCTAACTGTAGCTGCGTATTTTAAACGGTATTGGTCTAAATAGCTTAAATTATCTACAGTAATATCTATTACCTGCCATGTAGCCGGTTGCTTGCAAGTACATCGGGTATAGAAAACAATATTGATCGGTTTGTCCTCTACCATATAGGCCGTGGCATTAATATTGACATATTCATCTACATTACTGCTTCTGTTTTTTTTGAAGCTTATTTTGCTATCGTGTGTTTGTAACAAGAAGTTAGTATATTCTTTGAGAAGTACTTGTTCGAATAGTTTATAGAAGCGCTCTTGTTCGCTTTTAGAGGCCATGCTCCAGTGGTATCTGCCAATGATGTGTTTAATCATATTATCAACATCAATAATAGGTAGTAGTACTTCTTGTGTGGTTTTTTCTATATCTTCATGGAATTTTTTGGGATTGGATTTCTGTAAGTTTTTGGTGGTTTTAATGTTATTGGTAATAGTGTCACTGGCGTTTTGTAAGACATCAATAACACTTTCTGAGCATGGTTGCTCACAAGCTGCGAAAGCAAGCTGGCCGCTTAAAGCATATAAGCTTAAAAATAGAAAGAAAAGTCTTTGCATACTACTACTCTATAACGTTTTACTGTTTGCTGGAAATATAAGATATAGCTTGTCCTAAAACACGTTCAAAAACAATAGCTGGATAGGTTTTTTTAATGAATTCATTGTTTTGAAGGGCAATATCAGAGAATCCAGGGGTTATGGCTGCATATTTATTACCTAGTAAACCTTCTGTTAATATACTGATTGAGCTGTCATCGGGTATTTCTATTTCTTTGTTAAAAATGATTAAGGATACTTCTGCGAGATAGTTATCAGGGTTTAGTGTTATTTTATCTATTTCGCCTATTTTTACGCCACCAATACGTATAGGTGCTTGGACACTTAAGCCGTTGATGTTCTCAAAGTTTGCTTTAAGCTTGTAGCTGTCACTTTGTGTTTTTAAGTTAAAGTTGGTGGTATGCACCGTAATAAATAATAATGCAGACAGTGCTAGGATGAAGAATAAGCCAATGGTGATTTCTATATTTTTGTAGCGTGTCATTTCCATACTCCCATCATAAACATGGTTAAAAAAAAGTCTGATATTAAAACCAATATCGACGATAGTACTACTGTTTCAGTGGTTGCCTGAGCAACCCCGGTGGCAGATTTGACGGCAAAATTACCTTTATAGATGGCAATAGTATTTATAATTATTGAGAATACCAGTGCTTTAATCAACCCAGGTATTAAGTCTACCATAAAACTTACATTGTTGCGTATATCTATCCAGAAAAAACCCATATCTAATTTAAGCCAGTGAACAGCAATAATATGGCCGCCTACTAAGGTGAATGTATTAAATAAGATGGTGAGTAGTGGTAAAGAGATAATACCGCCAAAAAATCTAGGGAATAAAATATAACGTTTGGTGGGTATGCCCATTGCTTCGAGTGCGTTAATTTGATCTGTAAGCTGCATAATGCTGATTTCAGAGGTGATGCTAGAGCCGGTGCGTCCAGCGTATAGAAGTGCTGCCATAACTGGTCCCAGTTCCCGAAATGTGCTCAAGGTGATCAGTTGGCCTAATTGTGTTTCAGCGCCGAACATAGAGAGAATGTAATTGCCTTGTAGGGCCAGTACGCCACCGATAAAGCAGCTGCTAGGAATAATAATGAAAGTGGTTAGTATGCCTGAGAAGAATATCTGTAATAAACATTGATAGGCATCTATGCTGCATCTTGGAAAGCCGAGTATTATATGTGTGTAGCAAAAGCAAAGAAAATGCCCAATAATGCCAAAGCTGTTTTCTAAATAAGTCCTTATTTTCATTGCTTTTCATCCATGGCTATCGTCTCAGGATTAATGAATTGCTGTACGATGGGATCTTTGCTTTTACTTATTTTGCTTGGGGTGTCGTGATGGTAGACTTTATTCTCATGTAATAAATACACATAATCGGCCAGTTTAAGTGCAATATTAGGTTCGTGGGTAACTAATACCGTGGTCGCATTAAGTAAATGGTTTACTTTTTTGATTAGCATAGCAATATTTGCTGTATTAGGTGGGTCTAGACCGGAGAATGGTTCGTCAAAAAACATGATTTTTGGTTTGGCTATAGTCGCTCGAGCTATAGCGACTCTTCTGGCCATGCCGCCTGATAGTTGCTCTGGGTATAAGTCGGCACAGGCTTTTAGGCCTACTTCCTCAAGTCGTGCATGTACACGTTGTGCTATACTTTGCTCATCTTGGTATTGATAGCGTAGTGCTAAAGCTACGTTTTCAAATACCGTTAAATGTAATAGTAGGGCATTATGTTGGAAGAGTATGCCAAAAGGATAGGGTTTGTCATAGGTTTCTAAGGGTTTTTGTTGCCATAGTACCTGGCCAGTATCAGCTTGACATTGGCCGGAGAGTATATTTAACAATGTGGATTTACCAACCCCAGATGGTCCCATTAATGCAGTTATTTTTTTATTGGGTATTTGGATATTTATATCTTGCAGAATGCTCTTACCGTTATGTGTAATATTGATATCATGTGTTTGTAAAGTCATGCTATCCATGGTCAGGGCGCGCTATGCATTTAAGAGAATCTATGTTATATTACCTGATGTTTTTAGTCTTTACTAACTTAATATGCAACAAAATGATTTTTTCTTTGCGCATGCCAATCGTGTGATTCGTTTTGCACAAAATGCTTTGGCTGAGTTGTCAGGTAAAATAGATATTGATTTTGTTAATGTGTGTAAAACTATAGCAGCGACTAAAGGTAATATTATTTTAATGGCAATGGGAAAGTCTTCTTTTGTCGCTAAGAAGTTTGCTGCTACTTTAGCCAGTCTTGGGCAACCAGCTTTCTTTGTGCATCCCTGTGAGGCAGGCCATGGAGATTGTGGTAATATCACCGAAAATGATACGGTAATCATGTTAAGCCACTCAGGCGCTACTGAAGAATTGTGTAAAATTGCTCCTGCTGTGCAAAGACGAGCAGGGCATTTGCTTGCTATTGTGGGTGAAGCACATGCTGCCTTAACTGATTATGTAGATGTGGCGCTGATTATAGGTAAATATAAAGAATCTTGTGCTTTGACATTAGCACCAACAACCAGTACCACTGTTTTTGCTGTTGTTGTTGATGCGATTGCTGTATGTGTTGCTGATATGAGTGGTTTTAGTGAGCATCAGTTTGGGGAGACACATCCTTACGGTCGTTTAGGACGTAATCTGACTGTTAAGTTAGCTGATGTTATGCGGCCAATAACTAAGTGCGCTAAGGTTTATGCTCAGCAATCGATAGTTGATAGTTTGCTTGCAATGGCGCAAAACCAGATGCAGCTTGCTTTAGTTTATGATGAAGAAGATAGGTTTTTAGGTGTGCAAACAACTAAGCTATTAACCCAAGCTTTAGTAACCCATGCCAATCCAGTTACAGTTAGTACGCAACATTATCTTATGCAGCCATCGGCAAGTTTAGACCAGTCTATGCTGCTTTATGATGCCTACCAAGCTGTTGCCAGTGATAGTGCTTATGCTTTAGTGCATAGTGAAGATCCGCAGACGCCCGTGGGCCTGTGGTTGCTATCGTGATGCTGGTAGCTAGCTATAGATATTGGACCGTTCTTATATTAGTGAGTTTGCTAGGTGCGAGCATTGCCTTATTGCCATTGATATTTGTATTGAATACTAAGCAAGATACCGCTCATCTAGATCAAGATCCACAATTGTATAAGGCTAAGTATCATCAGATAAAGCTGGCGCAATTTGATCTACGTGGGCAAAAAACATTTAGTATGTTAGCACGACATATGTTGCAACGGGGTGAGAGTTGGTTGCTTAGTAGGCCACAGCTGGCTTGTGGTGATATAACTCAGGCGGATACTAATTGGTATATTGAATCCTCTTTTGCTCAGATGGGCGATACTATGGTACATTTTTTTGGTGATGTTGATATTATTGATGATGGAGATCAGCCGATACATTTAACTGCACATGATTTTTGGTATCAGCGACAACAGGGTGGCTTTCTGGCTAATGGTGATGTGGTTTATCAAAAGGGTTCCCATGTGGTTCATGCTGAAAGTGCTCATGGTAATTTGCCTGAGCGACAATTGTATCTTGATAAGACCCGTGGCTTTGCAAAGAAGGTAAAGTGATATGTTGCATGTGGTTTTGTTCGAGCCGGAAATTCCGCAAAATACCGGTAATATAATTAGGTTGTGTGCTAATGTTGGGGCCAAGCTTATTATTATACAGCCTTGTGGTTTTAGTTTATCAGATAAGCATTTACGGCGTGCTGGTTTAGATTATCATGATCAAGCTTGTGTGCATATGCTGGCTAGCTGGACCCACTTTTTAGATACTTATCAGCCTAAGCACTTATTTGCGCTAACTACTAAGGGTAGTGTTGCTTATACTGAAGTTGTATTCCGGGACGATGTTTTTCTGGTATTTGGTCCAGAGACGCGAGGACTGCCTGATACTATTTTAGATCATGCTTTGGTTAGTAAAATACGTATCCCTATGCAGGCTAATTCGCGTTCACTTAATTTATCTAATTCAGTAGCCATTGCGGTGTACGAGGTGTTACGTCAGCTACAGTTTCCTGGATGTGTTTAATCTATTAGCCAGGCTTGTATAAATTGTTTGGCAAGACTTGGGGTGCTGATTACATTATTGGCCAATTTAATAAGGCTGCATTGATAATTATGTTTTTGTAAGTACTGTGCTATTTTATTTATATTATTAATACTCTCAGTGGTGATGCTGGGGTGTTGGTTCTGCATAGCTAAGTTATAGCCATATTGAAAATTACGTGAGGCGTTACTGTTACCGGAGAGTATTATATCTCCCATACCTGCAACACTCCATGCAGTAGCTGTTTTGCCATGACAGGCTTTGATAGCATGCTCTAGCGCAAATACAGCTTTACTTAGTAGCGCTGCGCGGGTATTTTCGCCTAATTGAGGCGGTTGGCAGCATCCGGCTAACATGGCCGCAATATTTTTATATAAACCACATAAAGCAACACCGGTATTATCATCAACAAGATTGATGTGTAGGTGGTTATTCTGTAGTATTTTTTGCCAAAACTCTTTGTGTTGTCCGCTAATAACTGCGCTAGTGAATATATCACGCGCAAGCTCATGTGCAAAAGTGGGGCCGGATAAGTAGCTTATATGGTTTGGTTTTGCTAAAAGTTCAGGGATTTCATGAAATAAATAATATTGTTCTTGATAGTTAGCTAAACCTTTACTTGCACATAGTATGGGCTTTTGATAATTATGCTCCAGTATATGGGTTAATATTGAGCTAACTGCTGTACTGGGTGTGCTAATAATAATAGCATCGCTGTTAAGACATTGGTTTATATCATTGCTATAATTTATTTGTGCTTGCTTATGTCTATTGTTATTAGCACTACGGCTAATCATACTTAGGCTGCAGGTATTATACTGTAGAATATGTCTTGCTAAGGCTTGCCCCCATACGCCTGGGCCAATCATTGCTAGATTTAGTTGTTCACTCATATATAGATCTCATTTATAGGTGTTACCTACAGCTTGTGATGGCCTACATTTCTGTATACAGAGGCCCTTCGCCACCTTGTGGTGGCACCCATTGTATATTTTGTAATGGATCTTTGATAGAGCAACTTTTGCAATGCACGCAGTTTTGGCCATTAATTTGGAGTTTTACTTTACCATCAATTTCTGCATATTCATAGACATTTGCTGGACAGTAGCGCGATTCAGGTCCTGCATATATTTTATAATTGATGGGGTAGGATTTATTTGGGTCGTGTACATGCAAGTGGCAAGGTTGGTCTTCGCTATGATTGGTGCCACTAAGTCTAACGCTGCTTAGTTTATCAAAGCTGATAACACCGTCTGGTTTTGGATAATCAATGGGTTGGTATTTATTTGCAGCTTGCAGTTGCTGATAATCTTTGTGGTTTTTTAATGTCCATGGGCTCATGCCAAAAGTTATGGTCTCAAAGCCTGCATTTAGTAAGCCCATTAGGCGGCCGCGATAAAAGCCGGGCCGAATATTTCGAGATCGATACAGCTCTTTGAATACCCATGATTTTTCCATGCTTTTTTGGTAGTTGAAACATTGGTTGCTGTGTTTTTGTTGTTGTAGCAGTTCTTGGATAGCTTGCGCTGCTTGCATGCCTGAGGCGATAGCTGTATGCGTGCCTTTGATTCTACCGGCGTTTAAGAATCCGGCTGCACAGCCTACAATAACACCACCAGGGAAGCTTAGTTGTGGAATGGCTTGCCAGCCACCTTCATTTAATGCTCTAGAACCATAAGCTAAGCACTTACCTCCGGTAAGCATGGGTTTTATTTTACGATGTTGTTTAAAACGTTGTAGTTCACTATGTGGGTTTATATAGGGGTTTTTATAATCAAGTCCAATGACTAGGCCTATGGCAATACGGTTCTTCTGGTAATGATAGATAAAGCTGCCACCGTAGGTGTCACTTGATAATGGCCAACCAATACTGTGTATAGCTAAGCCGTCTTTAAAGGCTTTATTATCACAACGCCATACTTCTTTGACACCAATGGCATAAGATTGAGGTTGTGCATGTTCTCGTAGTTTATATTTACTAATGACTTTTTCTGTAATATAACCATAGCAGCCTTCGGCTAAAACGGTTTGCTTGGCGTATATTTTTATGCCAGGTTGGTATTGCGGGCCTTGGCTACCATCTTTTTTTCTACCTACTTCATTAGTGCTTATGCCGATAACTTGCTCGTTTTCATAGATGGGGCTAACCGCTGCATAGCCAGGAATAATGTTAATACCAAGTGCTTCAGCTTCTGTGGCAAGCCAACGGCATAGTTGTGAAAGGCTGATAATATAATTGCCGTGGTTGTATAGTTGTGGTGGGGTGGGTAAGCGAATACTGTAGTTTTTAGTGAGCCAATAAAAGCGATCACTGCTTACTTTAGTGCTAATAGGGGCTTTTTTTTCTTGCCAATTAGGAATAAGTTGATTTAAAGATTTTGGATCTAATACGTTACCGGAAAGAATATGTGCGCCAATTTCAGAGCCTTTATCAATTAGGCAGATATTAAGAGGTTTTTCACTATTTACCTGCTGTTTACCTAGTTCTATGGCGCATGCTAGACCAGCTGGTCCACCTCCAACTATAAGTACGTCAAATTCTAAGCTATTATCGCTTTGCATAATCTAATAATAAACACCTCATTTATTCTAGGGTGCTGGGTTTTAAGCGTCAAGCTATTATTTGTTTTGCTAAGTGCTTTGTTGTGATCTATTGCTAAATTCTGTGTGAAGTAGAGCATTGTTTGCTATAATATTAATGGAGGAAGTTATGAAAATCTTAGTACCGATAAAGCGTGTTATTGACTATAATGTGCAAATTCAGGTTAAGCCTGATGGTAGTGGTGTTGAAATGGATAATGTAAAAATGTCTACAAATCCTTTTGATGAAATTGCTATTGAGGCTGCATTACAACTACGTGAAACAACACAGGTGAGTGAAATTACTATTGTGACGATTGGTCTTGCGCAATCAGTAGATATACTCAGACAAGGTTTAGCTATGGGGGCTGATAAAGCTGTATTGCTAAAAACAGATGATATGGCAAGTCTTGAGCCACTAATGGTGGCTAAGATTTTACATAAATATGCTCAAGAGTATAGTCCTGATTTGATTGTAATGGGTAAACAGGCTATAGATGATGATTGTAATCAAACAGGACAAATGCTTGCTGAATTATTGCAGTGGCCACAAGCAACCTTTGCATCGGCTATAAAACTTGATCATGATAATTTTGAAGTTACACGGGAAATAGATGGTGGTTTGGAGACGATTAGTGTTAGTAAACCTTGTGTTATAACTACAGATCTTCGTTTAAATACTCCTAGATATGTAGCATTGCCTAATATATTAAAAGCAAAACAAAAACCGCTGGATACCTTGTTGCTTGAGGATTACTGTCCTGGTCTCAGCGCTAAGCTTAAAATTACTCATGTTGCTGCTCCAGAGGTTAGAAAACAAGGTGTTATTTTTGATGATATAGATACCTTTATAGATAAAATAGCAAAAGATGGGGTGTTATAATGCGTTATTTACTTATTGCCACCCATGACCAAAATAGCTTGCATGAGCAGAATTTGCAGGTAGTGAGTGCTATTAGGCAAATAACCCAAGAATATCATGTGTTGGTGATGGGTCATAAAGCAGAAAAAGTTGTTGAAAAAGCCAGAAGCTTACCTGGTTGTACCCAGGTTATCTATTGGGATAATCCTAGTTTTGTGCATATGTTGGCTGAGATGGTTAGTCCTTGTTTGGCAACACAGTTTGCTCAATATGATAGATTGGTTTTTGCGTCTAATACAACTACTAAAAATATTTTACCAAGATTGGCAGCACGATGTGATATCAGTCCTATCACTGATATTTGTGCGATAGTAGATCAGTTTACATTTAAGCGTCCTATTTATGCAGGTAATGCTATTACTACTGTGCGAACTGAGCAAAAGCAGGACTTATTATCTATTAGGACGGCTTCTTTTCGTCCATGTGAATGGTCTTCTAAAGTAGCAGTATTAGAGAAAAAAAGTGATGCAATAACGCCTGTGTTAAGCACACGTTTTATCAAGCTTAGTGCTAAGGCATCTGATAAGCCAGATTTACTCTCAAGTAAGATAGTGGTATCTGGTGGTCGTGGTTTAGGTAGTAAACAAGCATTTGCGGAAATAGAGCAGTTAGCAGATGTATTAGGTGCTGCAGTAGGTGCCTCTCGTGCGGCTGTGGATGCGGGCTTTGTGCCTAACGATTACCAAGTAGGGCAGACTGGGAAAATTATTGCGCCTAATATTTATATAGCTGTTGGTATTTCAGGTGCTATTCAGCATTTAGCTGGGATGAAAGATAGTCAGATTATTATTGCTATAAATAAAGATCCTGACGCTCCTATTTTTCAGATTGCAGATTATGGCATAGTCGGGGATTTGTTTGAAGTTCTCCCTAAATTAAAGAAATATCTTCAAGAAAAGTCATGATTTGAGTTTATGGCTCAACTATGCTGGTAGTATGACATGCACAACATTTAGCTAGCAGCTCTGCAGTACGGTTTTCACCAATGGTGCAATGTATTAAATGTAATAAAGCTCTGTAAATTGGCATATCGGGTACTCTTGGCTCACCATCTCTACGATCTAGTATGGTTCTTTTGCTGCTATTATAACTATCTTGAAATAAATAGTGGTTGTTGCTCATGTTTATATGGCCAAATGGCTTTAGAATGTTACCAATGGTTAGTGTATTTATGGTGCTTTCTGCTCTGTCTATGCATTCTTGTAAGTCTAGATTAGGAAAAAATGCTTGTAGGCTTATTAAGGAGCTTACTAGGTGGCTAAGTGTGCTTAGTAGGCTTCTTAATTCATCAGTATTAAGTCCTATCCCTTGTATTGTGCTTGATTCTTCTGCTTTTATTTTTTCATATAATTCTTCTTTATCACCCTCTTTTTTTTCATCCAAGTGAGCATAATAGTTATTGGTGAAAAATTGGTCTATTACATCGCATATAAAAAATAGGCTTTGTCGGCGCTGTATTACTAAACTGGGCTCTGCATCTTTTCTGCTAAATAATAACCAGTTGTTTTGTTTAAATGCTTCACAATATTCTGTATAAAACTTATTTTCAGGTTCTCCGTGGTGTTCAAATGCTGCAAATATGCGTACCAAGGCAAAATCTTGTTGTAATTCCTTTATGTTGCTGCGCTTTGCTGTTGGTTGTGCAATTCTTTCAAAGAGTTTATTTGCAACTAAAAAGTCAGTAAACTTGAAAAATAGGTCGGTATGTGCTGCTCCGACAAATAAGGTGTGTAGATAACGTTGTGTTTTACCTCTTTTTAGGATAGTTAAATTGTGATTTTTTTGTGTTTTATTATTTTCATATTGATGAAATCTCTTGATTAGAGTTGTGATCGCTTCTGATTTTGATATGGAGTCTGTTGTGTTAACCAATGTTTTAATATCATCATGTAATTCTTCTCTTTCTTTATGCATTTGTTCAATAATACTTGATTCTATTTTTTTAAGGGCATCATCATCACCTACTTTATCTGATGAATCATGAATTTCTCTTGCTATATTGCTTTGCTCACTTGCTGGTTGCATGGATTCGTATACTCTTGCATGATGTCCTTTATCTAGATCTAGGTTATTAGCTAATCCAATGCCTCTATTATTTTCATTGTAGAATCTTTTAATATCTTTTTTGATTGCTGCTGGTAAATAATTTAGTTCTGTTGTTGCTAAGGCTGTTTGATTTTCTGGAGACATATGTTCACTGTCTGGAATCATAACTGCGGTATGTCTTAATACCTGTTGCTCTAATGGGTGTTCTGGTGTACTGATAGCTCGGCTCTGGAAGATATTGTTCTGCCATATTGCGTTACTGGTAATTAACTCAGCTTTACACTCCTGGGTAACGTAGGTATTGTCTGTATTGACAGAAAAGCAGATGTTTGGATCTAACTGTACTATGTATACGTCTTTGAGATGATCATTTCTGGTATTCTTTATACCTTGCTCAGTGGTCCATCTATCGGTTCCGGGTGTGCTTAGCGCGACTGTGAAAGTTATATTTCTTACTTTTGTTTTATACTCTCTTGCTTTTGGTCCAAATAAGTTATAGTTAATCAGTTTATTTTCGAACTCATTAAGGCTGGCTTCTTGTTTTGTTGCCATGTTATAGATTGGGTTATCACTGTTTTTCTCTTTTTCGTGTATACTGCTTTTGAATGCTGCAACCCGCTCTTTTGCGTGGTCTACATAATAATGTATTTGATTATATGGGCCTGATTGTATTCTATTTGCAACGAGTCTACTCCACCATTGTGCATCATAGTATTCATCCCCAGGACGGCAATATTCTATATCTATAGAGAGGGCTCTTGCAGCAGAGTTATTAAACTCAGGGAACATACGTAGTACAATGTCTATTATTTCTCTTTTTGTATCGGGTGCTATGCTACTAACGTCTAGTTTTTTTATTTGCTTCACTATTTTTTCGCAGGCACTAAACCAAATGTTCTTGCCTTTAGTATCTTTTATTCGGGGTGAGAAAGTGCTGATAGAATTCATTTCTTTCTGTTTATACTTAAAATCTAGGCTGTTTGGATCTTCCATGATGGGTATAGATCTGTAGATATTTAGTATGTGTTCTAGGTAGATGCGATTTGCCATGTTTGCATCTAATGACTTTATTTTTATGCTGTTGAGTTCTTTTGATAATAGCTCATGTAGTTTTGGGTAATAATGGCCATGGCTGCTTTCATAGGTAAAATCTAGTTTTATATTGCAACTATAATTAATTAGTTTAAATTGAAAACATATGAGCGAGCAAATAGTACTATACATTGTTTTTGTAAGCGTTTCTGGCACTGTACTTGTCAGCTTGTTAAGTTCTTCGCGGTATTCATTTAGAGAAAAGTGGTTGCTGATTTTGCTATAATCTTCAGGCAAATCCATGTTATCACTTAAGTAGTTGAAGTCTTTTAGTAGCGTGTCTTTGATATCACTTTTTGTTGTTAATATACTAATATATATACTTAGTTTGAAAATACAGCTTCTAAATTGTTCTTGTTTTTTATCGTTGCTGCTATCCTTTTTATAGGTTAATAGTACATCAAACTCTTTGTTAATTAGGGTGCTTATTTTTTGAATGTTTGCTGCTAGATCTTTTTCTTTTATTTCGCCTAGCTTAGCGTTAGTTATGGTTCTGCTAGCTAATAATTCTGTCATTTTGTTTAATTTTTCAATTAGGTCAAGTCCATAAATATAGATCTCGTTTCTTAGCATATACCCTGTGGTTTTATCGGCTTCGAGATCAACATTTTCTTTGATTTTTTCTAGTGTACTGATATTTAATTTTGTTAGGTCAAGTTCAAGAGTAGTGCATGTTTCGCTGAAAGACTTGTGAGAGGTTTTTAGTTGTTCTACTAGTGCGTTGATTTCAGCGTTTGGCACAAGGATACTCCGTTTATAGTATATAACCATACGCTATTAAATATTGGCTTTGCTGTCAACGTTTATTCGCTATAAATATTATAGCTTTGTACTTGTAGAGCTGCTTCGGTTATAATGCAATATTTTTGTTAGGTTCTAAGCAGTGTTTGCTTGTTTTGATTTTATTATATTTATGCGCTTATGCCAGTTGTCTGAATATCGGTTGACTTGGACTAAGTCCGATTTGTGTGCGCTTTGTAATATTCAAGATACTCAGTTAGATGTTATTTGTACATATTTGTCTAGACTTGGCGTTGATTGTGTGTCGACGCAAGAGCCGGAACTATTTACTTTTCCCTATAAATTAGTGCCTATGCACTACCAAGGTTTACAAGAAAAATTATCACATTTAGATATTTATTACTTTATGATTTTAGCATCAACCAATAGCTATGCTTTACAAGGTCCTAGAATAGCTGCAAGAGCACAATTGGTAATTGCTGAGTATCAAACACATGGTAGAGGGCAGTATGCCAGGCAGTGGCATGCGGCTTATGCTAGTAATGTATTATTATCTTATGCACGATGTTTTGAGCAGCGTTATGATTGGAGTGGTTTTTCAGTATTGGTAGGTACATGTTTATATAAGCAATTACAGCAGGCGTATCCACAGTTGGATTTTAGCTTTAAACAGCCAAATGATATTTTTATTGCTGGGCGTAAGCTGGCGGGTATTCTGGTAGAATGCTCTACACAAGCAGATAGACAATTGGTGGTGGTGGGAGTTGGTTTGAATGTAAATAGTCCTGTTATTGTAGATGAACAGCCTTGGACGTCGCTATACCAGGCTAGCGCGCAACTACAGGATAGAGCCACTTTGCTTATTATGGTGGTTGCTGCTATAGAACAGGCTTTTACTCAGTTGACTTTAGGTCTTAGGCCTGAAGTAACAGTCGAAACGACTGGTTTTTTGCGTGATTGAGCCGGCATTGGGTAGTTGATTGCAAATATAGGCTGCTTTTAAGTCTCGTTTGACAATGATTTTAGCAATATTAGTGCTCATGGCATGGTTGAATAGTGTTTCTGCTGAGGGTGCTTCTTGTGCAGCCAGCTGTTGTAGCCATTGCATACGGTTTTTAGGTAGTGCTTTGGCTTTTTTTATAAAGAATGGATCTAAATATATAGCATCTACTTGTTTGTGCTGACTTATATGCTCTAGCCAATGAATGCTATCACCATGTAGCACTTGCCAATGAAGTTGTGGGTATTTTTTAAGTAGCATGTTTTTCAGTGCGTCTAAGACTGCATAGACTACTGGGTCTTGCTCGATACTGGTTACTTCTAAGCCATAGCGACACATAATAAAGCTATCATGGCCAAAACCAGCTGTTGCATCAATAATATGTGACTTGCGTTTTAGTATATCTTTGCCCAATGCCTTGAGTAATGGTTGTTGCGCATTAATGGATTGGCTGAGTTGCTCTGCTTTTTCATCGAGTACACTGAGTGTGAGTGTGTCTAAAGTGCTTTCAGGGGCTTTGATGTGAATGTCTTTACTATTTAGCTGAATAATAAGTTGTTGGTGATACTCTGTGGGGAGTTTGTTTTTTAGCTCCTTGGCAATATGTTGGTCACAGTCGTTACTTTTGATAAGTTGTATATTCATAGCGATAGGTAATAATGATCGGCAATCAAAAATGCGAATAATATATATAAATACATTATGCTGTAAGCAAATACTTTAATGGGTTGTTGTTTGGTGCAGTGTAGTTGGTATGCCATATATATAAAACGAAAATTGAGTATGTTGGCTGCTATGAGATAATAATAACTGCATAGTCCTACACAAAAGGGTAGCAAACTACAGGCGCTGGTCAACACAGTGTATGCAAGTATAGAGTGGGTGGTAAAATCAACACCGTGGGTGTTGGGTAGCATAGGTAGTGCTGCGCGCTGATAGTCTTCGCGGTTGTGGATTGCCAATGGCCAAAAATGTGCTGGTGTCCAGGCAAAGATGATTAAAACTAGTATAATTGGTTGTACTTGGATTTGAGGTTGTAGGCATGCCCAGCCTAGTAGTGGTGGCATAGCGCCACTAAGACCACCGATTACTATGTTTTGTGGGGTTATAGGTTTTAATATGCGGGTGTAGATAATGGCGTAGCTAAGGGTGGTGAGTATACTGAGATAGGTTGCTGTGGGTGTTGTGCCTTGCCATAGGATAATACTGCCAAGAGTAAAGCTTGTTAGTGCCAGGATGCTAGCACTGTGCTTGCTCATGGTTTTGGACGCAAGTGGTCTTTTCTGAGTACGCTGCATTTGTTGATCTATATTTTTTTCAAATAATTGATTGAGTGTGGCGCTACTAATTGCATGCAGTCCAATGCCTAGTAGGCCTAGTAGCATGGTACTGGGTTGTTGTAGATTTTTGGGCGCTATTAACATGCCTGTTAGCGAGGCAAATAGCATCATGATAACCACTTTTGCTTTGCTTAGTATGCTGAATTTATGCAGTGTTTGCCTGAGAGTTGCAGTATTAAGCATGGGCGTGTTCTGTTATATTTTCAGGGGCATGATATACTGACATGTGCCAAAGTTTTATAAGTGTTAATAGTAAAAGTAGTGCGCAAATATTGTGCATAACCGCTATGCTCATGGGTAATGCAAGTATTATATTGGCAATGCCTAGTGAGATTTGTACGGTAAATAATATTATTATATATATAAGTTGTTTTAAATAGTTTGCAGAGAGAGTGTGACGTACTTGATAACAGCAGAGGCTAAGGCTGGTGAAAATAACACAAGCGAGTAATCCACCTAGTCTGTGAGAATAGTGAATGGCAGTTCTGGCTGCAGTGCTTAGCTGTCCTCCTTCGTAGTTGGGTCCAATGGGTGCTATACCAAAGGCTTCACTAAAATGCATTTTAGGTAGCCAAGATCCCTGGCAAGTAGGGAAGTCAGGACAGATAAGTTGCGCGTAGTTGGCGCTGGTCCAGCCGCCTAATATGATTTGTAGGCAGATAGAGCAGGTGGCTATTCTTATTAGCCAGATAATATGTAGTGGTAGTTGTTGTTTCGCGTTAGGGGCGCTCATCAGATAAGATGTAAATAACATAGAGGTTATACTCATACCGCCAAGTAGATGTGGCATAACGGCTAAAGGATGTAGTTTCCAGGTGACGGTCCACATGCCAAATAGGGCTTGTATAATGATAAGACATGCAAGTACTAGGTTAAGATAGTACAGGGTTTTGTGGCTGTGTTGGTAGCGATTATAAAAGTAGCAGTGGCTGATAACTAAAAGCCCGAGAATGCCTGCTAGATATCGATGTATCATTTCTGTCCAAGCTTTGTAGCTCGCATGTGTAGATAATGCAGGTGATGTAGCGTTATTATCTACTACCCATTTGCCAAAACAGCCTGGCCAATCAGGGCAGCCAAGTCCTGAGTCACTTAATCTAGTATAGGCTCCTAAGCCAACAACAAAAATGGCTAGGCAGGTAAGTAATAGTGTTGATTTTATTGGCTTGCTTTGCATTAACTAAGCGCCAGTATATGTAAGGTTAACAGCGGCGGGTGCAGTCTGTTGTTGATGTTTTTTCTTTTTTAATAGGCGGCGTAAATCTTTGCTAAGTGCTTTTACTTTTACTTCTTCTGCATAGCAGAGTATAGCTTGTTGCTTGGGGTTGATAATAAAGAACCGACAAGCTTGCTTATTATTTGTAGTTAGTGTGCTTAGTGTGTCGTAGTTATCTTGACGAATAATTTGTGTTGGCCAAGGACTTTGTTCATCACTTTTGTGGTTTAATATAATGCTGTGAACCGGTTGTTGTTCGGTATGTAAGGCTGATAGTTGTGATGAGATAATATCAAGCTTTGCTTCTGGTGCTGGTTCTTCATTAGCTAAATAGGCTACCTTCCAGCCATCGAGGCTGATATTGCTTAGTACTATTGCTGGTTTTAGCTTTGTCCCTAAAGGAAAGTCGTATTTGATTATGCCCAATTGAACAAGAAAGTAGGGTGCGCACCATGATGAGCTAAGGACAAGTATGAAAATTAGCAGTAACAAGCCATATAAATAACTTATGATTTCTGATCGTTGCATAGATATTCCTTGTGCTGCAGTGCTTGCGATGATTTATACTAATAATTGTACGTTGTGATAGGGGTGTATGGCAAGTATGTTGCTGTTATTTTTTATAAAGTTTATGTTTTAACCTATGCGTGAGTTTTTTAGAAGTTTGCGTAAATCTTGATCTATTGCTTTGGGGGCTATGTCCTGAGGGTAACACAGGACAACTTGTCCTCTAGGATCTATGATAAAATAACGACAGGGCTGTTGTTTATTATCTTGTAGCTGATAGAGTTTATCGAAATATAATGAGGCTAGACTTTGTGTTGGCCACTGGTTGTTAATAGTAGGTTTGGCTTGTAGTAATATGGTTTCTACTCTATGTTTGTCTTTGCCCAATGCAATATGCCGTTTACTAATAATTTGTTGTCGTGAAGTATCTATAGCTGTGTCGTTTTGTAAATAGGCTATTTTCCAGGTTTTGGTTTTTAAATTTTGTAATTGTATGCTGGGCTGTACTAGTGTGCCTTGAGGATTATTATAATGTTTAGCATAGTCATAGTAGAATAATAGATAAGCACTGATAATGGGTAGAGCAAAGCAAAGTAAAATGGCGTACAGAGGTGTGTAGTTGGTTTTGGGCATCTTATTTCCTCAAGGTATGGCTGTAGTAAATGCATAGCAGCGCTAATAGGATAAATTGTACGCTGTAACTTAGGTGTCTGGCAAGTGCTTGGCTGGTGCTGTCATTATTGTGTAGTAGTTGATAGTGCTGAGTATTACTCGCTGAGGCGACTAAATGGAATATGGGTAGCTGACTGTGTTGCTCTAGGTGTTTGGTATCAATATAGTTTATCTCAAATGGCCAGTTAGTACTATTAGCATGGCTGTTGAGCTCTAGTAGAAAGCCTTTTGGTTGGGTGAAGATAACTTGTTGTTTTGTGTTTTTAAGTAGTGCTGCGGCCTGTTGTTTTTCTGCAACCCAGCCAAGGCCAATAATAATATGTGCGCCTGTTTTGGGATGTTTGCCTAAACCAAAGACGTTGTAGCCACGTATATGGTTAACAATAATGTTGTTCTGTAGTATGTAGCGTTTTTTATCTAAAGTAAGATCCCATAGTGCATAGTCGTGTATTTGTATATTTTTTGGGGTTAATGAGGATAGTTTCACCAGGCTGCTGGGTGCTGTTAACGTCAATAAAGGCCATTTATCGTTAGCACGTTGTAATTGCCAGAGACCAAGAGCAATCAAGAGACCTGCTGATAAGTATCCAGCTATTAGTAAGTAATAATCTTTTTTTTGCAACATCATTATTGCCATTGTCATATTTATTAGCATAAACAACTTATCATAAAAGCGCAATTGTTCTATAGTAGGGGAAGATATAGTTAGGTGTTGGCTTAGTGTTAGTCGTTATTTTGATTTTTCTGTTAGCTATTTTTGTTTCTTTAGGTATGGCTTTGTTGGCATTAGCTAAAGGTGATCGGCAGGCTATGTGGTATGATTTGTTATGGCGTATGTTGCTAACGGTGGGTTTGTTTGCGGTACTGATGTTGGGTTGGTATCTGGGTTGGTGGCAACCGCATACTGCATTTATAGCGTAATAGACTTGCTTTTTTTTGTAATCCATGACTAAATGACCAGTGAGTGTAGTGGGGAGAGATTATGGGAATTGCAGGTATGAGTCCAGGCTCATTGCTTCTGATATTTTTTATTGCATTATTAGTTTTTGGCCCTAAAAAATTGCAGTCTTTGGGCAAGGAGCTTGGTGAGGCTATTCGTGCTTTTCGTCAAGGTCTTGAAGATGATAAGCCAAGCGATAAAGATTCTGCTAAAGAATAAATAGGAAGCTTGGTGAAGTTACTAGCGCCGTATCTTTGTTATTGGGAAGAAATACGCTATCGGCTAGGCTGTTGTTTATTATTATTTATGTTTTTGTTTGCCTTGTTGTTGTATAACGCCAATGCTTTGTTTTCATTTTTATTGATAATGGCTAGGCGTTATCAGGTGAACCCCACGCCCATGGTGGTGTTTTCTCTTTGGGATAGTTTGCAATCGATATTATCTATGAGTGCTTTTGTGGCTATGGCACTTACATTGCCAGTGTTAGCTTGGCATATTTACCGTTTTGTGATGCCAGCTTTATATTCTGCAGAGCGACAAATACTGATGGTTTTATTATTATCTGCTTTAGTGTTGTTTTATACAGGTGGTGCTTTGGCTTGGTATTATGGCTTGCCCATGTTATTAAGAGCGCTGACATTGTGGTTGCCAAGTGAAGCTTTATGGGTTTTAGAAATGCCCAGTTTTGTGCAATTAGTTTTGCTTACGGTAGGTTATGGTGGCCTTATAGCCCAGTTTCCTATTGTATTAATTGCCTTGTGTTATTATGGTTGGCTTAGTTATGCTCAGCTGTATGCTGCGCGAGGCATGGTGTGGGTTATGGCCTTTATAATGGGTATGCTATTAACCCCTCCTGATATGTTTATGCAGATTTTAGTAGCATTGCCTTTATGTTTACTGTACGAGTCGGTATTATTGTGTATGTATTGTTATAATAAACTTGAGCGTGCTCAGCAGCCAAGTACATTGGTGAAGATTTGATATGTTAACCCAAAAGATAATAGTGCTTGGTGTTAGTCACCATAATACCTCTGTAGATAAACGGGCATTGCTGGCATGGACTCCTGGTCAGCAAACACAGTATCTTCATCTTATAAAGCGTATGCCTGGGGTAGAAGAGTGTGTTTTATTGTTAACTTGTAATCGTTGTGAGTGTGTAGCTTTAGTTAGTGATGAGCAAGCACTGAAGGCTTGGTGGTATGATAAGATAGCAGCATTACAAACAAGTAGTTATTTTTACCAGGACTTAGCTGCTTTTGAGCATGTTCTCTACACCAGTTGTGGTCTGGATGCAAAAATTATTGGTGAGCCACAGATACTAGGGCAGCTGAAGCGTGCCTATGCTTTTGCGCAAGCAGAAGATAGTGTTGGCCCAGGATTGACTTTGTTTTTTGATCAAGTCATACATTATGCGCGGCAGATAAGACTTAGTTCTGCTTTGGGTGAGCATGTTGTTAGTTTAGCAATGCTTTGTTATCGAGAGATTGTGGATTTTTATGATATCTCTAAGCCTTTGCATGTGGTTTGTGTCGGTGCTGGCAGGGTTATACAATCTCAGGTTAGATTATTATCAGATAAGCTTAATGCTAGGTTTTCACTGTTATGCCGTGATGTTGCTAAGCATGCAGCTTTTGCTGCAGTATATGATATGCAAGTGCATGATTTTTCAAGTAAACAAGAGGTTTTGGCCCATGCTGATGTGCTGATAAGTGCCACCAGTAGTGCTGATGTATTAATTAAAGCTACTGATTTGGCCTCAAATAGTTCTTGTTTACTGTTGGATTTAGCCTTGCCTAGGGATATAGATTTAGCTATTAAGCAATATCCAGGTTGCCGGCTGTTGCATATGGATGAGCTTAATGTTCGTATAGAGGGGAATATGCAGTTGCGTGAGCAGGCGGCAGAAAAGGCAAAGTTGTTGGTTAAGCATGCAGCGGGTAAATTTTTTAATGCTTGGTGTTTACGTATGGATAATGTTGTTCTGCGTGATTTTAGAACCCAGGTACAGCGTCAACGCGAGCAATTGTTACTAAAGCTACAGGCAGCATTAGCTGCAGGGGCTGATAACAGCGATGTGATAACACAAGCGCATATAGGGTTGGGTCATGAGCTTAGCGCTATTTTCATTGCATTTAAAATTCCTACTTCCTTATGGCAATCTGAGCTACAAGCTTTAACTGCAGCTGTTCGGGTAGATGTGTATACAGTAGATATCAGTCATTATGTTTATAAATTAACGCAGCGTATCATGCATAGGCCGACCTGTTGGTTGCGTGAGCGCGTTGTTGCATCAGATGAAAAGTTGTTGCAGTTGCTCTGATGTATGGGTTGTATGTGGCTCATTAGGATGTGCCAGTGCAAGTAAGTGGCCGCCACCGCCGGCACCAATAGGGGTGATGCAGCTAAAAGTATCACGATTATTATGTATAATCTTATGTGTATGTGCTGGTGCTAATCCCCAATGTTGATAACATTGATAAGCATCTTGCATGGCTTTTTTGAACCATTTGTATCTTAGTGTGCTGGTTGCTGTGGGTTGGGTCATAGCCCTAAATGCTAGTAGGCTGGCTTCGTGCATTTTTTTATCAATACTTTTACCTCTATCCCATTGCTGTTGTTGCCATTGCGCTACGGTAGCGATAGCCGATTGGGTGCTTGCTTTTTTGGTAGAGGCTAGTAAGTATAGTGGCGGATGCCATAGCGGTTGTACAATATCATAACGATGTTGGTGGTATAATAGTATATGTTTGCTAGGACAACTGAGTGCTTTAATATCAAAGCCGCTACTTGTGCCATGAAAGAAATGTTCACAATGCGTAGCAAAAGCATGCTGTTGGCTTGCTTGGATAAAGCCAAGCTCACAAAACAGTCGACTGATATTTAGACATAATGCTGCAGAACTGCCTAGATTACTGGCGATAGGAATAGTATTCTTTATATGTAGTTCGCCTGTGAAATTACTGGCAGCTATATTGGTTTTTTGTAGGGCGTGTTGCAGGAATGCTTGTAGTTGTGCTGTGAGCTTGCTATCTTTAATAGTAGGTAGGCTGATACCTGTTTGCTGGGGATTGGGTCGCCATTGTATTTCGCAGTGGTATTGTTGCAATGGGCATGCGAGCGCAGATGCGCCTCGAAGGATGGCATGGGCACCAAATAACATACATTTGGCATAACTCTTATGTTGATGTAGCACTATAATATTTTAGCTTACTTAGGAAAATGTTAAAATTATAATATATTCTTTAATATTTGCCAATGTTTATTGTTTAATTGGTGCTATGCTTAGATTTTGATACAATGGCGCAATTTTATAAAAATATAATAATATGTTTACTTTTAGGCAATGGTTGCATAATCAACTGATAGCTGTTTGGCTGCGATTACAGCTCTTAATATGCTATCGCCTTTGTACTATGACTTGCTCTTATATTTATCAGGATATGGGTATATTTCTACAAAGTATTCGATGGCCGGTAGCCCCAATTATTATTTTTTTATGGTGGTTTTATACTCCTAAGTCGCAAGTTCAATGCTCACAGTATATTGCAGAGAATGTCGCTTGTCCTGCTTTGTTATCTGAGTTGATTGCAACGCTAGGTTTAGATCACGCAAGATTTACCTATAGTTATCAAACCGAGCAGATAGCCTCTGTGTATACTTTATTTCCCCAAGAGGGAGCTCGTTATGCTGAGTATATACAGCCAAAGGTACATTTATGTGTGCATCCGCAATTAAAAGAACTGGGTATGGAGTTTTATACCTGGGTAATAGCCCATGAACTTGCTCATGTGTATTACCATGATGCTCTTGTGAAAACTTATATCCTTGATCTATTATTTTGTTGTTTTATTATGTGTTTTTCTCCAGTTTTATTTTCATTAGCATCATTGTTGTTGTATGTATTTTGTTGTATTACTCTTAGATTTATACAAGAGATACGTGCTGATTGTTTGGCCTTAAGTCTTATTGTACAAAGATCAACACGGTCTGCACCAGTGCTTATGCGCTCTATATTTAAGCATACTCTTGATTTGGCTGTTGCTGATATGAATGCTGATGTGCCTTTTTATGCAGTTGCACATCCTCCTATGTATTATCGTTGGCAAATTATGATGATATATGCAAAGTATAGAGGTTGGTTGCATAATGCTTGGACCTTGGTAGATCTTTTACCTAGGACTAAAAAAGCTTTTAAAATATTAGCTTTTTATCATAATAATTATAGTATATACAGTTTTTTACAGTATTATCTGTCCCGTATTTTTGTATCATTACCTCCTTATTAGCTTAGTTGTATCTAATTAATCCATTAAACAGTTATTTTTTTTTAAAAAAAACACACTAAAATTTCAGCTATGTGCTATATACATCCTACATGTTTATTATATGGAAATTCAGATGCAGGAATCACAGAACACAGATGGAGTAATGAATGTTATTAAAAATAACTTAAAGAACATACCTGGACAATCGGAAGATAGTATTCAGTTTTTAGTTTCTGCAGTAGCTGAGTTTGCTGACGGGATAGATGTCCCTGATAAGCCATTGACTGAAGATCAATTTCATGTTGTTGAATTTACAAATGATAAACTTGATAAGAATAGTTTGCCTAAGTCTTTGCTAACTAAGAGTAATACAATTAATATCGCTAATATAGTGGAAGATATTGTGGACTATTACAATAACAATAAAGATGCTAGGGAAGAATTTATTCAAGAAACAATTAATAAATATAAAAAAGAATATGAAAAAGAACTACGAGAAAATGTTTATAAACACATTGCAGATGAACTAGGTAGTGTTAAACTAAATTTAACTGAATACATTAAAGAACAGATTTATAAAGATCAAACTTTATTAGCAGCTGGTGAAGAAATCTTTGATGATCCTAAAGAAAAGATTAGGGCTATGAGATTTCAATTGATAAACTTACTAAAAAACGCTGCATCTGAAGATACGGGTATGCAATTTAATACCGAAAAAATTGAAAGTTTTATTGATAAAATATCAGGTTTTATCACAGAGTTGGATAGCTTGTCTAATCAAAGACTTTCAAGTAATGTCAATGTTAATGTCTTAAAAATAAGTAATCAAGAAGAAAACTATAATGAATTACTTGCAGATGCAGATCCTGAGGTATTAAAAGATTATTTCAAAGCACAACACAAAGATCATCTAGTATCACTTACAAAGGAACAGGTCGAAAAACTTGGAAATAATGAATTAAAGAAAGTAAAAGATTTGCGATTAAAAGGTTATGGATTTGGATCTTTGTCAAAATATATGAAACAAAATTATGTCTATTGTAAAGTAGGGCTAGGTGAGGACCCAAAGGACCCAAACAAATTTGAATTGGCTAGAGTCGAGCTCAATGCACTAGAAAAATTAAAAAACCCAGAGGTCGCTGCAGGTACAACTACAGTTGTTGACGATGCAGCTCCTTTAGATCTTACAGTACAAACTGCTGAGTTGTTTGTCAGAGATACTCCAAATGATAATATAATTCCTACATTATTTGACCTTGCTAAACCTGATTCTAGTATAGTAGCAATAAAGACTGAAGTCCCAGATGCTCTGATGGGCCCTAACGTATCTGAAGTTGATATCCAAAATGTAAATAAATATTATGATTTTATAGGTAATCTTCCAGATGAACTTTTATCCAAAAAAGACAAGGTTCTATTTAACAATTTTAAAGAATTTGTAATAAAGAATCGAATTGCTGATGTAACTCTACGTGATGTATCAGGAGAAGATCCTACAGATACTTATCTAGCTATGAAAAATGAAGTGATCAATGCCTTCAAAGCTATTATTACTAAAGTAGATACTCAAAATGCTTATAACATTACTAATGTTGCTGTTTTTTTGCTTAATCAATCAGATAGCTTAATGGGTTTCACACCTCAACCGCTGAACCAAGGAGTTTCTCTAGATCAAAGTTCGCTAGTACCATCATCTCAAACTCTAGAAGCCTCATTTATCCCAATGCCTCAATATTCACTGTATTCTAATTTATATAGTCGTTTAGTAAAATCTATTACAACTAATGATCAACCGCCCGAGGCGTTAACGGCACAGTTGCCACAGTTAGCGATAGCTGGTTTTTATGCAGGTGTGGCTGCAGAAACTACTCAATCTGTTACTGGTATTCAAGGCTTTGCTGATCATGTACATCGTGGTCCACAAGAAAGTAAAACAGAAGGTTTAGAACTCGTTGTATCTGGTGATAACAGTATTATGAATCTAGTCAGAGGAGCTGATGATTCTAAAGAATATCAAAGTTTTTTACAAACACCTCAGTGTCAAATAAGACGTTATAATGCTATGGCACAAGTATATTTAGATAAATGTATAAAACTCGTTCAACCATATTTGGATACAAATAACCTGGATATAGCAGGAAAATTATATGTAAAATTTATAGAAGAGGTTAATACAATTAATCAACGCTATTCAGAAGGTACAATATTAGATGATAATTCTCTCTCGCAGCTAAATCAAGAATACAGGAGTTTAATTATTCAGTTTCTGGGTAAAATGTCTAAGCAGGATTGCTTGACTACGCTACCTAATGAGATAGTAGTAAATTTAACAGGCGCTATCGCTGATATGGATAAATTTGCTATAGGTTTTTCTGCTAGCAAGCCTGTTGCGAGGCCATTAGATTATCCAGAGATGACAGAGGAAAGAAGTAAGACAGTGTCTACTAAAGAATTGCAGGGGTATCTAACTAGATCACTTGTTAGTAATCCGACATTGCCAATGAGCGCTGTTATAACACCTGGTAAAGATAACCCAACTACAGTGTTAGCAAAAACTAAGTTACTTTTTTCTTCAAACTCTCCTCTATATGGTGCAACTCAAAGCAATTGGCCAAATATTAGGAGATTGTTTTTAGCTGATTTTTTAAGTCCTGTTAATGGACGTGTGTTCAATAAAATGCCTATTGAAAAACAGTCTGCAGCTCTAGGATCAGTTGTGGAACTTGTCCAAGAGTATGACAAAAAATTCAATTACCAAGCCCCCAGTTCAGCTTCAGAAACAAGCCAGCGACTACAAGCTATAGAAAGAACGAAAAAACAACTTGATTCAACTATTGAAAATCAGTCACAACAACTTGCGTCAACTTCTAGCGCTCAGATTACTGCTGGTAAGAGTAATTCTATACAAATACTGTCATCAGAACAATTTAAAATATTGCAGAAAAAACAAGAGAAAATCGATAATAATAATAAAAAATCAAATAAGAAAGGGAGTAAAGTTACATCACAACCTAATTTATATATAAAAACAAAGCCTAAACTTAATTCTCCTT
>CACBGS010000007.1 GCA_902538855.1 uncultured Coxiella sp. | reverse complement strand
AAGCAAAGGATGATACCAACCATTCTTCGTCTACCCAGCGTAGAATAACGGACTACTTTAAGCCGGTCATGCATAAAGTATCCCATCGTTTACAAAGTTTAGTCACGCACTACTTTTCTAATCAAGATGGTTATGTTACTGACACTGAACCTATGTCATTACAAAATACCCCTTATACTAGCCCAGATAGGCATATGTCTGTTGAAAATACTCCAGTTAGAGCCCAAGCCGCTGCTGAGACTCATGGTGATAATGCCACAGATAATATACCTATGTCTCTAGAGAATACTCCGGTTAGAGCTCAAGCCGTTGCTGAGACTTATGGGGATAATGCCACAGATAATATACCTATGTCTCTAGAGAATACTCCAGTTAGAGCTCAAGCCGTTGTTGAGATTCATGGTGATAATGTCACTGCTAATGTACCTATGTCTCTAGAGAATACACCGTATACCAGTCCAGAAAGAGATATGTCTGTTGTGGGTACTCCAGTGAGCTTAAGGTCTGCTTTTTCAAGTCCAGAAGTTAAATATATGTCAGTGGCTAATACTCCAGCTAGTGCCACAGTTGAAACTTTAAGTTCAGAGCCTGTTAGTGATAATACCGCAGTAAGAGAATCCAAGGCACCAATGTTAACAACTAGAATCGCTAGTATCAGTGATTTTCCTGAAATTTCGTTTAGCCTTCCTGTAGAGCCTGTTATTGAAAGTAAAGATTTAGAAGTCTCTACTTCTAATGAACAGCCTATTTCTGAGAGTGCTGTTTCGCCTAGTGATGATACTACTCCGGTAAGTCCTAGTATTTCTGCTACTACATCCTCACATGTATCTTTGGCTTATTCAGAAGAAAATGCTGAGGTTCCGTTGGTACCAGTTGGATTATCACTTTTTTCTTCTATAGCAAATGAAATAACACCAATAATGCGTCGTACGCGTTCGGAGGATAACTTTTTGTTAGATGCTTCTCTTCATTCTCCTAACTTAATTGATAGCCCGCAAGGGCCTAGGCCTTCAGCTGTTCTTGCTAAGACTATAAGTGAATCTATTCTTTGTAGACATAAAAAGTTGGAGGATATGACAGTTGATGAGTTAGCCCTTCAGCGTGCTGCGTTAGCAGATTTTGGAATAAATAGTGATTCTGAAAGTGATGTTGATAGTATAGGGCTTGATATAGATGCTGTTGTTGCTATAGACGATGATAATAATACCAGCTCAGCTAATACTACTAGAGAGACAGAGTTTTCTAAATCAGAACCTGCTGCTGATGATTTCTATATTAGTGATAGCGATGAATCAAGACTTAGCACAAAATCTAGAAGACTTGAACATGATGAGGATCATGAATGCAGCAATAAATCTAGAAAGTTTGACAAAGCTGACGCAGTTGTCGCAAAACGTAGAAAGACAGGCGAAAATATAAATTATCGTGATAAGCTAAATAAGCTTCTTAAAGCAGCTACAGAAGATGTAGATAATGAGCAGCAAGATGAGCATAGACAAACGAAGCGCATAAAAATATAGTTATTTACTATTTTCAGTAATTGTAGTTATTAGTTTAATAACTGCTTGTTGGGCATCAAAGGGAACTTGGTGCCCAATTCCATTAAGTTCTTTATACTTTACCCAACCTTTGTTTTTATTCGCTAGAATTCTACCCATACTTACAGGTACGATGTTATCTTTATTACCGTGTAAGATGTAGACTTGCATTTCTGGATTTGTCTTTGCAAGTTTGCTTAGTTTTTTATCTGATTCGTATTTATCCCAAATAAAATCTTTTAATAGCCAAGCCCATGGTGTTGTGATACTCCTCTTAGCCATGTCATAGATAGAAGTAAATGGGCTAAGTAATACCAATGCTTTTGGCTTTATTTGTCTTGCTGCATTCACAGCGACTGCACTACCCAGTGAGTGGCCTAATAAAAAGATATTAGGACTGATCTTAAGCTCTTTTGTCATTGCTAGATAAGCTTCTTTTATTGCTGTAGTATTATCTTTTTCATTAGGGTAACCTTGGTTTAGTCCGTAGCCTGGATAATCTACTAGTAAAAAACTGGTATTAGGTAAATCAATATGCTGCAGCAAATAAAGCCATTGTAATGCTAGGGATGCGTTACCACCTACTAAGATCCATACATTTTCGGGTTCTTTTTTTGCAGGATATAAATAAGCAGTTTGTTTATCATTGCCGATATTATAGTGTATTGGCTGGGTAAACTTAATAATTTTTTTATCTGCTGTATTGTATACTCTTGGGTAATATATTTGTTGTCGTTGTGTAATTACAAGAACAACAGATATGATAAGAAAAACTAGAAAAAATTGCCAAGATTCGTTTACTAGGGTTTGTAGTTTTATCATAAATGCTATGCATGTAGGGCTAGTTACCCAGTGTAGTGTTTTTCTAGTTCATAGACAAGCTTAGGCTTCTTTAAGGACTTGGCACTTTATACGTGTTTACTATAGTTACGCCTATTACTATTAAGCATAGTCCCAAGATGACTTGCCAATTTACTTGCTGTTTGTATATAAAAGCGCTTAATATGGTTACAGAGAATACTCCTAGGCCTGCCCAGGTAGCATAGACAATAGCTAATGGTAATTTTTGAGTAACTTGTGCTAAAAGAAAAAAAGATATGCAGTATGCGCTTAACAGTGTAACGGTAGGTAGTAAACTGCTGAAGTTTTTAGATATAGGTAATAACATTGTGCCTATTACTTCAAAAGCGATGGCTGTTAGTAAAATAAGGTAGGTGTTCATTTATAACAAACCATTATTGTTATTCTACTGTTACGCATTTAGCTAGATTTCTTGGTTTATCAATTGCACAGTTTTTAGTATTTGCTAAATGGTATGCAAGTAGTTGTATACAAACAATATGTAGGAAAGTGGTTGTGTGTGTTGTTATGTTTGTAGGTAATAGAATACTAGAGATACTTTGTTGTTTTTCAATGCGGCTGATCATCTTATCTGAGCCAATAACTAAGATGTTTCCTTGTCTTGCTTGTATTTCTGCTATATTAGCGAGTAACTTTTCGCCATAGTTATCTTCGGTTAAAAGAATAATACAGGTTGTTTTATTATCAATGAGGGCTATGGGTCCATGTTTAAGTTCTCCAGCTGCAAAAGCGTGACATGGTATGTAGGCAAGTTCTTGAACTTTTAAACAAGCCTCTTCAGCAATGGCATAGGCTGGGCCACGACCTAGAAAGATAAGCTGTGCTTGTGTGACTAATTGTTTCGCAATCCTAGCGATACTTTCTTGTTTATCAAGGATGTTCTGTATTTGTACAGGTGTCGTTTGCCAGTGTTGAAGTTGTTTTTTATCTGAACTTAGTATACCGAGTAGGGCTTGTAGGCAAAAAAGTTGGGCACTGAAGACTTTTGTTGTTGCGACGCCTACTTCAGTGCCTGCTTGTGTTGGCCAGAAATAATCAGATTCTTGTGCTAAGGTTGATAATGCTTGATTGCCGATGGCCATACAACTAATATTTTTTGCTTTTTGCTTGATATAGCGTAGTGCAGATAGCGTATCTAATGTTTCTCCAGACTGTGATAAGCTAATGACTAAGCTGTTTGGGTCTATATAAGGGTTTCTATAACGAAACTCGCTAGCAAGCTCGACATAAATGGGTATTTGTAAGCAATCTTCATACCAGTATTTAGCAATTTTTGCACAGTAATGGCTAGAGCCACATGCAAGCATGATAATACTTTTGGGTTTCTTGTTTATTAGCTGGCTAATCGATGTTTGCTGTGTTCTTTGGTATTGTTGATAAAGCTTGCTGAGTATGTGGGGTTGGCTATATATTTCAGCTAAGGTGTGATGTTTGAATCCGGCTGTTTTTATGTTTTGTTCTTCTGCATCTAAATCTTTCCACGTAATAATGCAATTGTCATAGTTGCTGATACCATCTTTACTTAGACGCCATATTGTTTTTGAGGGTATGCGATATACCTGTGTACAAACATGATTTAGTGCAACTGAATCAGAACCTATATAATAACCATCCTTTGTGCTACCAATGAGTAAGGGACTTTCTTTTGCGACAGCATAGAGGTGCTTTGGATTGTTTTGATCTATTACAACTAGTGCGTAACTACCCTCTACTGTGTTGGTTATTTCTCGTAGAGCTTCTATAATGCTCATTTTTTTATGCGTTACTAAATAATAAATATAATGTGCAGCTACTTCACTGTCTGTTTCAGATCGCCATTTTATTGACATCTTATCGTTTAATTGGCTTTTTATTTGTTGATAGTTTTCAATAATACCATTGTGTACAAGGGCGATACGCTGGTGGCTTTGATGTGGGTGGGCATTGTCTATGCTTGCGCTACCGTGAGTTGCCCAGCGAGTATGCGCGATGGCACAAAATGTATCGGCTTGATGGTTATTTATATTTAGGCTACTTATTTTCTCTGTAGTATACTCAAAACAAAGTTGATTGTTATTGTCTAGATAACAGTATCCGGCAGAATCATAGCCTCTGTATTCAAGTTTTGCTAAACCTCTTAATAAACCTCTTTTTAGTGGAAAACCAGCTGTTACTGCCCCGATAATACCACACATAACTTCCCCTTTGTTGTCAATCAGTCTTTATCAATTTCAGACTGTAAATATTCTCTTTTTCTAGGGCTTTCCCAGTGTTCAATTGTTTTTTGCCTAGATCTTGCTAAAGTGAGCTTTGCTGCAGGTACATCTTTTGTAATAGTTGAGCCAGCACCCACTGTTGCTTGTTCATGAACTATTACTGGTCCTACTATTTGACTGTTTGCTCCAATAAATGCTTGTTTTTTTATAGTCGATGTAAACTTGTTGATACCATTGTAGTTACAGTGAATGACACCCGCTCCTATATTTACATGTTCTTCTATATTCATATTACCAAGATAAGCAAGATGGTTTGCTTTACTGTGTTGTCCTAGATAAGTGGACTTGGTTTCAACAAAACAGCCTATTTGAGCGTATTTGGCAAGATGTGTTTTATCTTTAGCATAAGCAAATGGTCCTACTTTAGCGTATTCATCTATTTTACTATTACGTAGTATGCTCATTGCTTGAATATTGGTATTATCACCAATATTGACATTTTCTAATATACAGTTTGCACCGATATGACAATTACGGCCAATACTCACTTTGCCGATAAATATACAATTGATGTCAATATAACATCCTGAGTCAATGTTTAGCTCACCTCGACAATCAAAGCGATTAATATCAGCAATATGTACGCCGTTCTCTAATAGCTTCTTGGCATAGTTTTTTTGCCATATTCTTTCTAAAGTATGCAGTTGTGTGAGATTGTTTATCCCACTTATTTGGTCCAAATCTTCAGTGACAATGTATTTTATGTCTTTGCTTTTTGACCAAATTTTAACATAATCTGTTAAATAAAACTCCTGCTGTTGATTGTTGTTTTGAATGTTTTTCCATTGCTGCTTGAGAAAATCTACTGGGTAAAACCCAATACCACTGTTAATTTCTTTAATGGCATTGCTTTGTTGGTCGCAATCTTTTTGCTCAATAATGGCTGTGATGTTTTTTTGGCTATCTCTAATAATGCGGCCATAACCATGAGGGTTTTTGCATATTGCCGTTATAATGCCTAGCTGTGTGCCACATTGTTTAATAAAGTTTTCTAGTAGGCTAGGTGAGGTTAGTGGTACATCTGCATATAGTACTAATACATGTTTTGTGTGTATTTCTGCTAATGCTTCATAAACTGCGTGGGCTGTGCCTAGTGGTTGTGATTGTTCAATCCATTGCGGATTGTGTTGTTTGATGTGTTTGCTGAAAATATTAGTACTTGCTTGTGGTATTACTACTAATGTCTGTTTTGGGCACAGCAATTTTGCTGTGTCTAAAACATGTTCTAGTAACATTTTATTGCCAAGCTTTGTTAGTACTTTAGGCAGGGCTGACTGCATGCGTTTACCTTGTCCGCCTGCTAGGATAAGTACAGAAAAATCCTGTGCTGTATTAGAAACTATAGTCAATTATTTATCTCTAAGTTTTCGTGCTTTTAGCAACATCTGTGTTTGAGCTGTTGTTTGTGCAAGCTCACTTAATACATATTGATAATCGATTTGATGGGTTTTTATGTGTTCTCTTGTCCATTTATCTGCTTCATCTATAGCTTCTTTATCTATATTGTGTAGCGGCCTGCCAACATTTGCTAGTATTACAGTTCGGTGAGGTTGTACTTCTAGAGTGCCTCCAGAAATATAAAAATATTGCTCTGGGGCTTCATCTTCTAGCTTAATAATTTTTAAGCAGCCGGTTTCAAGTGCTGCCATTATAGCTATATGGCCCGGTAAGATTTCTAACTCGCCCTCGGTCGTCTTTGTTTTTATGCAATAGACTTCACCTTCGAAAAGTACCTCCTCAGCAGAGGCTATAAAACAGTTAATGTAACGTTTGGCTACTTTTTCTGTCATGCTTCAGCCAGCTCCTCAGCTTTTTTGTACACTTCATCAATATTTCCGGTCATGTAGAAAGCTTGCTCTGGTATATGATCACAATCACCTGCTAATATTGCAGCAAAGGCTTTCACGGTTTCTTTCAGGCTTACGTATTTGCCAGGAAGACCGGTAAACACCTCGCCTACGAAAAATGGCTGTGAAAAGAATCTTTCTATTTTCCTTGCTCTCTGTACGCTTTTTTTATCTTCATCGGATAGTTCGTCCATACCAAGAATAGCGATAATATCTTTAAGCTCTTTATAGCGTTGTAGTGTTTTTTGTACTTCACAAGCTGTTTGGTAATGATCTCTACCGATGAGTTGTACGTCTAGTTGGCGACTTGAAGACTCTAGAGGATCAATAGCCGGGTAGATACCTAATTGTGCTATTTGACGTGATAGTACAATTTTAGCATCTAAATGTGAGAATGTAGTAGCTGGTGATGGATCAGTTAAATCATCTGCAGGTACATATATAGCTTGAACTGAGGTGATAGAACCCTTCTTTGTTGAGGTGATTCTCTCTTGTAGTACCCCCATTTCTTCAGCAAGAGTTGGCTGATAACCTACAGCAGATGGCATTCTACCTAGTAGGGCAGAAACTTCAACACCAGCAAGTGTGTATCTATAAATATTATCGACAAAGAAAAGTACGTCTTTACCTTCATCGCGGAAGTGTTCAGCAATGGTAAGCCCGGTATTAGCAACACGTAATCTATTTCCAGGAGGTTCGTTCATCTGGCCATAAACCAGTGATACTTTATCAAGAACATCTGAGTTTTTCATTTCGTAATAAAAGTCATTCCCTTCACGTGTACGTTCCCCAACTCCCGTAAATACTGAATAGCCTTGGTGTTCTATAGCAATATTTCGAATAAGCTCAAGCATATTAACTGTTTTACCAACGCCTGCGCCTCCGAATAATCCAACCTTGCCCCCTTTTGCTATTGGGCATAATAGATCGATAACTTTGATACCTGTTTCTAGAATTTCTGTAGATGTTTGTAGTTCGGTGAAATCAGGTGGTGGCTGGTGTATTGAGCGTTTTTTTTCTGTTTTGATAGGGCCCTGTTCATCTATGGGCTCTCCAAGAACATTCATGATTCTGCCTAGAGTTTCTTTTCCGACTGGAACCTCTATGGTTTTTCCTGTTTTTTCAATAATATCGCTACGGCTTAACCCGTCAGTGCTACCCATGGCTATACATCTCACCTTAGAATCGCCTAACTGTTGCTGTACCTCTAATGTAAGGTTGTGTTTTGCAACGATTAGTGTTTCATAGGTTTTTGGTGTGTTATCTTGATCAAATTGAGCATCGACAACAGCACCTACTATGCTGATTATTTTGCCTTTAACTCCCATAATGTCCCTCCGTATGGGTTAGCCTAGTGCATCGGCACCAGATACTATTTCTGAAATTTCTTTCGTGATATTGGCTTGGCGAGCTTTATTGTATGCTAGCTGTAGCTCATCTATAATATTATTCGCATTGTCAGTGGCATTTTTCATAGCTATCATTCTCGCAGCATGCTCACATGCGATATTCTCAAGTAATGCTTGGTAGATAATAGACTCCACATAAGATTTTAACAAGCCATTAACAATAGCAGCCTTATTCGGCTCGTATTCATATTGACATTGATAGTTATCAATAGATGATGGTATTGACTTAATAGGCAGTAGTGTTTGTACTTTTGGAATCTGAACTAATGTTGATTCAAATTGATTGCTAAAAATGAGTACTTTTTGTAATTGTTGTTGATGATAGCGACCTATCATTTGATATATTAGTTCGCCTATTTCGCCGATTTTAGGATCTGGGCTTAAATCTTGTGTATGGGCGACAATATTAGCCTTAATTTTTTTGAAGAAGTGGTAGCTTTTTTTGCCAATAGTGGCAACAGGGCATGCTATATTCTGTGCTTTATATTCTTGCATTGTTTGTAATGCTTTTTTGAAAATAGCATGGTTTAAGCTCCCACATAGACCTTTATCAGAGCTGATAATGATTATACCAACGGCTTTAATATCTGTTTGCTTGATGAGAAATGGATGGTTATATGTTTGCTCTGTAGAGACAAAATGTCCAAGGGTTTCTGTTATTTTTTCTACAAATGGTCGACTATTATGCATTTTTTGTTGTGCTTTTCCTAGTTTACTAGTAGATACTAGCATCATAGCATTGGTTATTTTTGTGGTTTTCTGCGTGCTATGTATGGTTTTTTTGATGCGTTGTACTTGGCTCATACGAATGTCTGCATAAATTGATTTAAGAGGGTATCAAAAGCTTCCTGGGTATTATCAGAAAGTTTTGGGCTATTACGTATGCTAGTAAGTAGATCACTACCTTGTTTATGTAGGTAGGTTACCAGTTTAGAGCTTAATTTCCCAACCTTATCGGGAGATATTTTGCTGATGGTTTTAGATTCCGCTAACATGAGTATGCATGCCATTATTTCCATAGACAGTGGGGCATATGCCGGTTGTTTCATAAGTTCGATGACTTTTTTACCGTGGTTAAGTTGTTTTCTGGTACTTTCATCAAGATCAGATGAGAACTGGGAAAAAGCTTCTAATTCTCTAAATTGTGCTAATGAGATACGTATGCTACTGCCTAATTTTTTGATGATAGGGGTTTGTGCTGCACCTCCTACCCGTGATACTGATAAGCCAGAGTTTACTGCAGGTCGTACTCCTGAATTAAATAGGCTGGTATCGAGAAATATTTGTCCATCTGTAATGGAGATAACATTAGTCGGTACAAAAGCTGAAACATCGCCTGCTTGTGTCTCTACTATGGGTAATGCAGTTAAAGAACCGGTTTTGTCGGTAACAGTGCCGTTGGTGCATTGAGCAACGTAGTCGGTGTTTACTCTTGCTGCGCGTTCTAATAATCTTGAGTGTAGATAGAATATATCTCCAGGATAGGCTTCACGACCTGGAGGTCTACGTAGTAATAATGATATTTGTCGGTAGGCAGCAGCGTGTTTGCTTAGGTCGTCATAAATGATTAGAGCATCTTCTCCTTTATCCCGATAATACTCACCAATAGTACAGCCACTATAAGGTGCAATGTATTGCAGTGCAGCAGTATCACTGGCACTAGCACTGATTATAGTTGTGTAAGATAAGGCATCATGGTCTTTTAATTTTTGCATCAGTACGGCAATGGAAGAAGCTTTCTGTCCAATTGCAACATAAATACATTTAACGCCAGAGTCTTTTTGATTGATAATAGTATCAATCGCAATTGTGGTTTTACCTGTTTGTCTATCACCAATAATAAGTTCCCGTTGGCCTTTGCCAATAGGTGTCATAGTATCAATGGCTTTCAAGCCGGTTTGTAGCGGCTGATCAACAGATTGTCTGTAGATAACACCTGGTGCGATTTTTTCAATAGGTTCATACTGTTTCGCATCTATGGGGCCTAAACCATCAATGGGTTGGCCTAGTGCATTAACTACTCTTCCAAGTAATGCTTCGCCGGTAGGAACTTTTAATACATGTTGGGTTGCTTTGACAATAGAGCCTTCTCTTATGTGCGTACTGTCGCCAAGAACAACAGCGCCGGTGATATTTTCTTCAAGGTTTAATGCCATGCCATAGATGTTGTTACCAAAGTCTAACATTTCTCCGGATACTATATCGCCCAGACCGTCTATTTGTACTATACCATCTTGGATACTAACAATAGTTCCTTGGTTTTGTTGACGTTTTTCAATATTAAATGACTTAATAGCATCGGTGATGATGTTTGCCATTTCATCAGTATTGATTTTTTGATCAGCCATAAATATCCCCAGCTATTGTTTCCTGTAGTTTAGATAGTTGCCCCTTAATGGAGCAATCGATTAATGTACTTTCGTTATGTAGCGTGAAACCAGCAATTAAATCGGGATCTGTTGTGTAGCTATATTCTAGTTTTTGTTTGGATTTAAGTTGCTTTTTGGCATAGTCTTCTATAGTTGCTCTTTGTTGTTTATTTGTTTTTTTTGCAGTACATACTTGAACTTTTGATGTGTTTTTTGCCATATCTAAGAGTTTAGTGTAGTGCACTAGTATTTGATTTGCTAGTAGTATTCTTTTTTTGTTTATTAGCAGGCTGACAAACGCTGTTTGGTCTTTATTAAGTGCATATATTTTGTTAATTATAGCAAGCAAGGTTTGATTACTGACATTTGGGTTGTTAGCGGTACTGATAAAGTCACTATGCTTTGCGATTATGGCTAGCTTTTCTAGAAAATCTAACCAGCTGTCACTGCAGTTAAATGCAGCTTGTGCATATGTTTTGCCTGCAGGATGGTACATTAGGTTTCCTCGCTAAGGGTAAAATAATTTAGTACTTTCTTTTCAACTTCAGAGGATAGGGTTTTTTCATTAAGTACTTTTTTACATATTGCCATACAAAATTCACTGACTTTTTCACGTATCTTTTTCTCAGCACTGAGTTTGAGTTTGTTTTGTGTAGCAATGAGCGTTAGTTCAGTTTGTTTTTTATACTCATCACAATCTTGTTTTGCCTTGGTGAGAATGTTGCCCGCTTCTATTTGTGCGCTTTCTATCATTTCATCTGCTTTTTTTCTGGCTTGATGAACTAGATTGTCGGCTACTGTATGCGCATCCTCTAAGGTTTGTTTAGCTTGATCAGTATTGCGCAACCCTTGTTCTATATGTAGTTGTCGCTCTTTGAGTACTGCCAATATGGGTGGCCATACGTAGCGCATGGTTAGTGTTACAAAACCAAGAAAGATGACTACTTCGACTAGAAGTGTTGCATTTATATCCATATGTAGTGCCTAAGCTAGTTGTTTGCTCGCTTCGATAAATGTACTTAAAAATGGGTTAGCAGTACTAAACCATAATGATACACCGATACCAATCATTGTTACCCCGTCAAGTAGGGCCGCAACCATAAACATTCTCGTTTGTAGCATAGGTGCAATTTCTGGTTGTCTGGCGGTACTCTCTAAAAATTTACTGCCTAATATTGCAAAGCCAAATGCAGTAGCAAATGCTCCAATACTAATGATAATGGTTACTGCCATTATGGTCATAGTCTGTATAGCTGCAATGTGTTCAAGTATTTCCATGGTATTTGTCTCCCTTAGTGTTCATGCTTAGTCAAGCCTATATAGACTATCGTAAGCATCATAAAAATAAAAGCCTGTATTGTAATAACGAACAAGTGAAATCCTAGCCATGCCCCAGCAAACATCCACTGTAAATAATAGGGCGTAAGTGCTATAAGTATGAAAATTATTTCTCCTGCATATAGGTTACCATATAGCCGAAGTGCCAGTGAAATGGCCTTGCCGCCGTCGGATAGTATATGTTTGATTATGTTGACTGGGAATAAAAATATACCAAATGGTTCAGAGAGAAGCTCATGAATGAATCCAATAATGCCATTAAACTTTATTCCATAGCCGTATACTAAAAAAATTACGGATATAGACATTGCTAAGGTAAGATTAACATCTGCGGTAGGTACTACACGCAAGTAGGGTATGCCAAAATAAAGAGCTATTTGTGGTAATAAGTCAACTGGGACAAGATCCATGAAGTTCATTAAAAAGACCCAAACAAATATGGTTAATGCTAGTGCACCAATACTGACATCTTCAATATACAGGTTTTCTTTAATTTGGTCGTTCACATAACTTACTAAGATTTCAACTAGGTTTTGTAACATGCTTGGATTGCTAACACTTGCGTATTGTGCTGCTGTTATGAAAGGAATAATGAACAGTAGGCCCATAAATATTGAGGTGAATATGGTATCGAGATTAAGCGTCCAAAAACCACCATTACCTAGCGTGTTTGTTGTCAAATCGTACTGTAAATGTACTAAATGATGTTGTATGTACTCAGTTGAGCTTGTTGCTGCACTTGCCATGATAAATAAATGTGTTCTCTAACCAATATCCCAGAATCGAAAAAGAAGTACCCAATACATAGTACAAGCATGTTTTATTGAATAAACGCATACATGTGTACGTTAATAGTGCAAATACTACCAGTTTTATTAGGTATCCGCAATAGAAGTTGATTAATTGTCTTAGGGCAGTATGATTTTTGTTTGGATGCGCACAATATAGACTGATTTTATTACTCAATCTGTAGCATATAGCCCCTGTTATAAAAGTCACTAATTTCATTAATGAGGTTATTGTTTGTGGGTGTGCTTATACTAACATAAATATAATACTCTGCAAGTAATAACTAATTAAATCACTTGGCAAAAATACTATTTTACGTTAGCATAACCATCATTATTGTCCTAAATTAAGGAGTTGTTATGGCATTGATCACTTTGAGACAGTTGTTAGATTATGCTGCTGAAAATGGTTTTGGTATGCCTGCATTTAATGTAAATAATATTGAGCAAATTAGGGCAATTATGCAAGCAGCAGATAAAACTAACAGTCCTGTTATTTTGCAAGCTTCCCAAGGTGCAAGAAAATATGCAGGTTCTTCTTTTATTCGAGCAATGGTTTTGGCTGCTGTCGAGGAATGGCCGCATATTCCTGTGGTATTGCACCAGGATCATGGTGCATCTCCGGCGGTTTGTCAACGTTCTATGCAGCTGGGTTTTACTTCAGTGATGATGGATGGTTCTTTAGCGGCTGATATGAAGACTCCAACCAGTTATGATTATAATGTTGCTGTTACCAAGCAAGTGGTACAAATGGCCCATGCTTGTGGTGTTTCTGTTGAAGGTGAATTAGGTTGTTTAGGCAGTTTGGAGACAGGGATTGCTGGTGAGGAAGACGGTTCTGGGGCTAGTGGTGTTTTGCACGAGTCTCAGTTGTTGACTGATCCTGATGAGGCTAGGGCTTTTGTTGATGCGACTGGTGTAGATGCTTTAGCCATTGCAATTGGTACTAGTCATGGTGCTTATAAGTTTACTAAACCTCCTACTGATCAAGTCTTAGCTATAGAAAGAATAATGGCTATTCATAAGAAATGCCCTAATACGCATTTAGTTATGCACGGATCTTCTTCGGTGCCCCAAGATTTATTGGCGATTATTAATAAATGTGGTGGCAATATTCCAGCGACATATGGTGTGCCTGTGGAGCAAATATTAGTTGGAATTAAGCATGGGGTTAGAAAGGTTAATATAGACACTGATTTACGTTTAGCAGCTACAGCTGCAATACGCTCTTATCTAACTGACAATCCAAGTGCTTTCGATCCAAGAAAATATTTGCAGGCTTCTATTGATGCCATGCAAAAGATATGTGAGGCAAGATTAAGTGCTTTTGGGGCAAGTGGTCATGCAAATAAGATTAAGGCTTTGTCTTTTTCGCATATGGTTTCTTTCTATGAGCATAGTCATGCTTATACAGAGCCAGTAGGGGTTTGATGGTTTATTATGCAGTTGCGTGATATTAAATTTTCGAAAAGTTGTTATCAGCTTGCGGATATGCCTGATGATGCTGGTTTTGAGGTGTGCTTTATAGGTAGATCTAATGTGGGTAAATCTAGTTTGATAAATGCGCTTTTTTCTAGAAAAAAAATTGCTAAAACTAGTAAAACACCAGGTCGTACTCAGTGTTTAAATGTTTATGATTTGTGCACACATGCACGCTTGATAGATTGTCCAGGTTATGGTTTTGCTAAGGTTGATCAAAAAATGCGTGCACATTGGCAACAATTAATGCAAGCTTATTTTAAAAAGCGCCATAGTTTAGTCTGTGTGTATTGGATTATGGATGCGCGTCATCCGCTGAATAACAACGATAAAATTATGCTAGAAACACTAAGTACTATATCTACTTCTGTTGTGGTTTTATTAAATAAGATAGATGCCTTGAATAGGGATGAACAAAATAGATTGCCGCAAGAAATAGCTAAAAAGCTTGCCAAGCAAGTTAATGTTGTCAAAGTGTTAGCCGTATCAGCTAATGAGAAAATTGGTTTGGATTCTGTGGCTGAGCATATGGTAGAGGTATTAGCTATTAACTAGTGCTGAACGATTGATTGCAACCACAAGTAGTTTTTGCATTAGGGTTTTTGATTATAAAGCGTTCGCCTTGTGCGTCAGTGATATAATCAATTGTACTGCCATCTAAATATTGTATACTGATTGGGTCTATTATAATTGCTACTTCCTGTTTAGATGTGCTGTGGGTACTGAACTTGAAGTCTTCATCTGTTTTGTCTTTTTCAAAAGCAAACCCGTATTGAAAGCCATGGCAGCCTCCACCTGTAATAAAAATACGTAACTTAAGCTCTAGATCGCCTTCTTCTTGCATAAGGTCGTATACTTTTTCACTGGTGCTTTCGGTGATGTTAATATTTGGTTGGGCGTTCATCACTATACTCTTGATACATATGTGCCAGTTCTGGTATCTACTTTAATAGTATCATTCTCATTAATAAATAATGGTACTTTAATATTGGCGCCAGTTGCTATAGTGGCGTTTTTGCTGCCGCCGCTTACTGTGTCGCCTCTTACTCCTGGTTCGCACTCGATTACTGCCACATGAATGAAGTTTTCAGGGGTAATAGCAACTGCTTGTTGGTTCCAGAATAGTATTTGGCATGGGTTTTGCTCTATGAGCCATTGGTAATTCTCAGCAACAACACTTTTATCAATATCTATTTGTTCATAACTATTTTGGTCCATAAAGCAAAATAAGTCACCTTCTCGGTATAGATAAGTCATGGTTTGCTCATGAATATCAGCTTTAGGGATGCTTTGTCCAGATTTATAGGTTTTATCCAGAACTTTACCGGTTAATAAGTTTTTTACTTTGATTCTGGTAAAGGCTTGGCCTTTTCCAGGTTTTTCGAAGGTGTTATCAATTATGTTGTAGGGTTCATTATTGATGAGTACTTTTAAGCCGTTTTTAAATTCGCTGGTACTATATTTCATAATGCTAAGCCTTGGTTTAATTACGTGTATTTTATCGCATTTGGGAATGTAAAATCAAATTTTTAGCTTTTTTTTATTTATATATTCCGCGATGTATACTATTTGTATTTTTGAATTTCTTGGTATATTTCATATGTCCTACTTGTTTTTCTAGTGAAAAAATATTATCATGCAGCAGCGTTGGGCCTATAGCTCAGTTGGTTAGAGCAGATGACTCATAATCATTTGGTCCTAGGTTCGAGTCCTAGTAGGCCCACCATATAATTATGCCAGCGTGGTAAGCATTAATGGTTGCATATTTAACAGCTCATCATACGATGAATTTGCATGCTACTTGTCAAGAATTACATTCTTTTTACTCACTTAATACTTTGAAAGAATTGCTAAGAGTAGCGAACGGTCCTGTTGTGGTCCTTGGCTCTGGTAGTAATGTTATTCTAGCCCATCATTTTGCCGGCACTGTGTTAGTTAATAAAATGCAGGGTGTTTATATACTCCGTTCTTGTAAAGATTTTGTGGACATTGAGGTGGCAGCAGGTGAGAACTGGCATGACTTTGTAGTATGGAGTGTTGGTCAGGGGTTTTATGGCCTTGAGAACTTGGCATTGATTCCTGGTACAGTTGGCGCAGCTCCGGTACAAAATATTGGTGCCTATGGTGTAGATATATCTCATTTTTTTGTTTCGTGTAGGGCTTGGGATTTGCAGCAGAAACGTATAGTTGTTCTTAGTAATAAGGCCTGTAAGTTTGCCTACAGAGCCAGTATTTTTAAGTCCTTAGCTAAGGGGCGTTATATCATACTCTCAGTACGTTTACGTTTGTATCAACAAGCAAGATGTTGCCTAACTTATCCGAGGTTGCGTCAGTTTTTTGATGATACTGCTGCTGCTACTCCTCAGGCAGTATTAGCTGCCGTAATGTCTATTCGCCAACAACGCTTGCCAGATTGGGAAAGGATTGGAACTGTGGGGAGCTTTTTTGTAAATCCTATTGTGTCTAAAGCACAAGCGGATAATTTGAGGTCTAAGTATAAAGACATGATTACAATTGCCTTGCCCCATGGTAAGGTCAAGCTATTTGCAGGTGATTTACTGCGACTTGCTGGTTGGCGTGCGTATGCGGATAATGCTTTGATGACATCGGCTATTAATCCAATAGTGTTGATGCATAAGGGTGGTGCTTGTAGAGCTGATTTAAAAGCTTTTGTGGAAAAGCTTATTTTGTCTGTTGATCGACAATTTCAGGTGCGTTTGCAGGTAGAGCCTGAAATTTTTCCGGATAAGGATGGCTGGTGTAATTAAAGCTAGCAACATAGTTGTATTGTCCTTGCATGCTGATTTTATCATGGTTTTTAGTGTAGGTGCTTTCCCCCCCAGGATGATGTATGCTGATTTTTTTCGTTTCGGGATATTGTTGCCAATTTAGTAAGGCTGTTGCTAACCCTGCACTGCCACAGCTGTAAGTTAGGCCGCAACCTCTTTCATATGTTTGTATCTGTATACTACCAATATTCTTTTTTTGGTAGAAACTTAAATTGATGCCATCAGGAAACAGAGGGTGTTGTTGTAGTTGTTCCCCTAGTTTAGCCAGTGTTATCTGGGGATAGTTGTCTTTGTTTACTAATAGATGTTGGTTTCCTATATTAATTATTGTGCCTACCACTTCTGGTGTGATAGAGCTTTTTTCTATGGTACAAGTGCTGCTGGTATAGGTTTTTGGAACATCAATAAATACTTCGTTGTTATTAATAGTGGCATTATACTGTTGTTTACCAAGTACTATTTGCCATTGTTTGATATGGGGGTGTTGCTTGTGAATATAACAGGCACAAGCATATAAACCATTGAGGCAAAAGCTGGCGCTATGGCCATCTTGGTTAAAAATACTTGCACTCCAGGTGTTTTGTTTAATACTTATATCTATAAAAAATAATTGGTCCGCGCCGATACCATAACGTCTATGAGCAAGGAGTTGGCGTGCAGAGAGATCACTGAACTCATGGTAACGTTTTTGAGGTATTAGGATGAAGTCATTACCTTGTGCATGTATTTTATGTAATAGGCCATCATCAAGCATTTATTTCTTTTCTTTTTCTAGAAACAGGTATTTAGTTAGGCCCATAATAGCAAGTAGTTTTAGGATAATATCTAGTAGTATATTAGTTCTTGATGCTATCTCTTCATAGACGCTATCCCATCTTTCTTCTGGTGCAAGGCTTATCAGCATAGCTATTGCTATTATGCAAACTATACTAGAGAAGAATACTCTATTTGTCATTTATTGTACCTGCTCAGCCTCTTCAGCTAGTGTTTTACAGTCGATACAGAGTTTGGCGACTGGTCTTGCTTCTAAGCGGCGTATTCCGATTTCAGCGCCACATGATGAGCAGAAGCCATAATTACCATTGTCTATATTGAGTACGGTATTGTCTATACGACTGGATAATTTACGTTCACGTTCACTAAAGCGTATTCTGTTGTCATGTTCTTCTACTTGTGTTGCACTGTCGGTTATATCGGGGTGTTGGTTTTCGTCGTTTTGTAAATAGCTGGCGGTATTTCCCGCGGATTGCACCAAATGTTCTTTCCATGCGACTAGAAGTGATTTAAAGTGTTTTATTTGGTTTTTGTTCATGTAATCTTCTGAATCGCTTTCAGTGTATTTTTCAATTCCTAGTAGTGTGATAAGATTCATGTCTTATGCTCCATATTGCATAACGATATTTTTTAACACATTCGCTTTTTTAACACAAGCGCTTTTTTGTATGTTGTACAGGCATCAGAAATATTTAAGCGATAATAACTTTTTGCTGTTTTATTACCTGTCACTCATAGGCTTAATTCTTGACAATATAAATGTTTTATTGGATAATAGGGACTCTTTTGGCTATGTAGCTCAGCTGGTTAGAGCGCGGCATTCATAATGCTGAGGTCGGTGGTTCAAGTCCACCCATAGCCATATTAGCTTATATTAGAGTTGTTTTGATAGTCGGTATTCATGGCGTTTTATAAACTATCTACTAAGCAGAGAAGGGCGTGGCTTCTTAATAATGGCTTAATTAATACGCGCGATCATGCCTTGCTAAGTGGTACTCAGTACCATGAGATAGAACAGATCAATTCAGTCTGTAGTGAGAATGTTGTCGGTTCTTGGTCACTACCTTTTGCTGTGGTGCACGGCTTGCCTTTGCATGATAAATCTTACTTGGTTCCCCTAGTTACAGAAGAAACCAGCGTGGTTGCTGCTTTAAATAAAATGGTGAAGTGGGTTAATCAGTCTGGGCACCTCAGTGCTACTGTGTTGGCAAAAGGTACTTGGGGACAGCTTTTGTATAGTAAGTTAGCGGATCCTGCTGTATGTAAATCTGCTTTGGAAGATAAAAAGTTATCCATTATTCATTTTCTTAATACTTCTTGTGCACAGCGTATGTATCAGCGAGGTGGTGGCTGTACGCAGTTACGTATTCGTATGCTAGATAGCCAGATAATGGCAGTAGAGTTTCTTGTAGATACGGTTGATGCTATGGGTGCAAATATAATAAACCAGATGGCTGTAAAACTTTCAGACTTTCTTAAAAAAGATCTTGCTCAGAGTGCGGATGTTAGTATTTTGTCAAACCATCAACCTACTTCTTTGATCGAAGCTTGTTGTACCCTCCATGATGTATCACCTACTACAGGTACACAGATTGCTAGTTTAAGTCATATAGCTACAATAGATACTTTTCGTGCTGTTACGCATAATAAGGGAATTATGAATGGTGTTGACGCTGTGCTTTTAGCTACTGGTAATGATACTAGAGCTGCAGCAGCAGCTGTGCATGCTTATGCTGCGGAGTCTGGTCAGTACCGGGCACTTTCTTCTTGGTCTTATACTGATGGGGTGTTAACTGGTCGTTTAGCAATGCCATTGCCATGTGCGGTGGTAGGTGGTATTACATCGGTTCATCCCATGGCTAAGTTGGCATTGAGCATGTTGGCTGTAAAAACGCGTGATGCTTTAGCTGAGTTGGTATTAGCGGTTGGCCTGTTGCAAAATTTAGCAGCTTTAACAGCCTTGGTGGGTGAAGGTATCATACCTGGCCATATGCGCTTACATTTGGATAACTTATTGCTGGCTGTATGTGATAACCCACAGCTAAGACAAAAGCTGTGGCCAAAATGTCATGCACATTTACAAAAAAATGCAAGTATCTCGGAAAATGATGTTCGTTCTTATATGCTTGCCTATCTGGCAGATCAAGAATGCCTATCTTAGAGTTTTATGCCCCTGCAAAAACTTTTTTACTAGGAGAGTATGCTGTATTGTCCAGTGGAAAAAGCCTATTGTTGGCAACTAACCCGGGGTTTGAATTGCTTGTTGATACTGATTATATTCAAGATAAACCTGCTTTTTTATCTCGTTTAAGACAGCATGAGACTAGCCCAGCAGGATTGCTTTGGTCAGATAGCTGTCCGTTGATTGTTGATTTACAAACCCCTGGCAAAGGTTTTGGTGGTTCATCTGCTTTTGCTTGGTTTGCATTGCTGTATAAAAACTTTATTAATGATGGTGATTTCTCAAATGATTCTTTAAGCTGCTTTAGGCGATATTTTAATACGATCAAGCCAAAAAATAGTCATACTAGTTCTTATTTATCAAGTGGTGCTGATATTGCTTGTCAGTATTATGGTCGTTGTACTGTTACAGATTTACATAATGATATGGCAAGGGCTGTAGCCTGGCCATTTAAAGAAGTTGGCTTTGTGTTGATACGTACAGGTGTTGACTTGGAAACACCAAAGCATTTAGTTAATCTGAAATTTGATCCAGCCCCACTTACTGCACTTGTTGATACTGGTTTACGGGCATTTAGCCAAGCGGATTATAGCCTGTTTGTAGATGTTATTAGAGCTTATCAATGTTGTTTGCAGCAGCAGGGCTTAGAGTTGTCTACAACAACCGATTTACTTAGACTCGTTAGTGATGCTCCAGGTTTTTTAGCAGCTAAAGGCTGTGGTGCTATGGGTGCTGAGACTATATGCGTGCTTTATGATCAGCAAAGTCGCCATGCATTTACACGTTACTGTGACCAGTATGATGTGGATTGTTTTGCTTTTGTAGAGGATTTAGCTGATGGTCTTGCTGTTAAGGAGTCACTATTACTCTGAAGTAAATGTTGGTCCATTAACTGGATGTGCTTGTGGCAAGTCGTTATTAGTAGAAGATAGTGGTGGTGCTGATGCTACATTGGGTTGAAAGAAATTAGTATTAGTTCTGGGATAATGTATGCTGCATATCTCGTTATAATTTGGGTCATCATGTTTTTGATAGCGTCTGAATAAACTTATGTGCTGTGGTTTAGTAGAGCTTCTGTAGGCGGTTATAATTTTCTTTGCTTCTTTAATGGCTGCATTTTGAAAAACTGTACTATTGCTTGTTACAGGGATGCTATATCCCATTTGATAGGCTTCTAGAATATCATGTAGTTGATGGGTAGCAAAATACCATCGTATACAGTCTTTAGCTGCTTGTTTTGCCTGTGTGTCTCCCTGTTCCCATGTTATCGTGACTTTGTTAATACGGTTGTTGGTATTATTGCAATCTAGGGTAATATTATTGTTTATTTTTATAGAATAATACTCAGGATGTGGGCTTACATTTTTACAAATAGGCTTTAGGTATGTAGATATATCTCTTTGATTAGGTTGTTGTAGTGAGCAAATAGCAAATTGTTCCCTGACTCGCTCATGTAGGCTGTCGAGTACTTTGGCTAGATCGTTTTGATCTGCTTCAGGGAAGTCAGTAAGATTAATAGGCTCGTTGCTATAATATAGTTTAATTAATTTACTCAAACTGTCTTGATAGCTCGGTCTTAATCCATGATGTTGCTGTAGATAGCTCACAATGGCTTGAATTACATTATCAAGATTTTTTTTGCGGGCTATTTCATGCGCGTTATTATCTAAATCACTATACCAGTCATAACCATTGCTGAAGCTAAATTGTAGTATAATATCTATGATGTTTTGATGTTTGATGATAGGTAAGTTAGGCTCGCAAATACTACCGGTTTGTCCTTGAGCCAGGTGTCCAACAAATTCTGCTGAAGCCATTGGTGGTGCGGATGGTGTTTTGCTTTTCATCATGATTCCATATTGTTTTCATCATGCTATATATAGGATAAAAACGTATTTTTTTCATGAATTTATTTGTTTTACATGCTGTGGTTATTCTGCGCAGCATTTTGCCATGGTAGGGGGTTTTTATTATCGAATACATAAACAGCAGTTCCTGGCTCTATGGCATCAAAAAGCTCTTGGATGTCTTTTGGGTGCATGCGAATACAGCCTTCTGATTTGGCAGTTTTGCCTAGACTATGTACTGCAGTCGTGCCATGGATATAAATACATCGCTGTAGGCTGTTACTATTGTGGCTTTGTAGTCCTTGAAGTGTGAGAATTCTTGAGGTTATACCAGTACGCTGGTTACAAGGTATTCTTGCTCTATAGTGTTGTTCTGTTGGTTTGTTATAACCATGCTTGCTTATGACTTGTAGCCAACCCCTAGGTGTTTTGTAGGATTTTATCTGTTCTCCTGTGCCTCTTAGTCCAGAAGAAATAGGGTATTTTTTAATTATCTTATCATAACAGTCTACATGGTATAGTTGTTGTTCAGCTATACTAATAAGTAGCTTTTCACTGTTATTAACCAATTGCTTGTTATGTATATCTACATCTGAGCTAAGGCATTTTGTGTGAGAGGGGATGTTGCAATGGTGCCAGGTGATAGTTTCTGCACGCGTCAAAGTGTGTAGGGTGATTGATATAGAGAGCAAAAATCCAAGAAAAAATAGCGTTCGCAATGTCATTGACTTCTATGAAGATGAATGAGCTTATAGTATGATTGTTTAAGTTTTTTTCATTACTAATTTCTTATTTAGCTATATTTGTTGTACAAATTGTTTTGTATAAATTATGGTATTATTAAAAAGATTAATTAATAATTTTTGCTTCATAAATAAATGATTATATTAAACTATTTTTCAATAAAAATACTGTTGCTCTTTTAGCTATAGCCTAGCAACATTCACTATGCTAACATACGTCAACATTTTCTCAGGAGAGTCTATGATTGCTATGTCTTGTGTAGTGTTTGATGTTGATCGTGATCAACTGGTTTCGCACGCATTACACCATGAAGAGGCGCTGCTAACAGTGGATGGAGCCCTAGTTGTGAGAACGGGGACCAGGACTGGGCGTTCGGTAAGAGATAGATATATTGTCGTAGATATGAATACACGCGATAATATTGCCTGGGGGAAAAATAGTCAGCCATTCTCAACCATGCAGATGGAGAGAATATGGCAAAAGGCCCTTTCTTATCAAAGATCTGTTCGTTGTTTTGGTAGTAAACTGCAGGTGGGTGCTTCAGAGCGCTACGCATTAGAGGTCACTGCAATAACTGAATATGCCTGGCATCAGCTTTTTTTGCAGAATTTATTTATTAAAAATATACAATCATCCTATTCTGATCATGCTAAATGGACCTTGTTGTCTTTGCCTAATATGAAATTAGAACCAGAGCAAGATGCTGTTAACAGCGATGCTGCAGTATTTATAGATTTTACTAATAAAAGAGTAGTGCTATGCGGTCTAAAATATGCAGGTGAGATGAAAAAAGCGATGTTCTCAGTACTTAATTATTTATTGCCTGTGCGAGGAGTTTTGCCTATGCATTGTGCTGCTAATGTTGGTGCTTCAGGGGATACTGCTTTATTTTTTGGTTTATCTGGAACGGGTAAAACTACATTGTCTGCAGATCCTAAGCGTAAGCTTGTAGGTGATGATGAGCATGGTTGGTCATCCGAAGAAGTTTTTAATTTCGAGGGTGGTTGTTATGCAAAATGTATTAATTTGACCGAAAAGAATGAGCCGCTTATTTGGCATGCAACTAAAAGTGATACTGCGGTTTTAGAGAATGTTATGCTAAAAGATGGTATAGTTGATTTTACTGATGCTTCGTTAACTTCTAATACTAGAGCTGCATATTCTCGGGATGTGTTATCAGGATGTGTTAAAGCTAATAAAGCTGCTACACCGGACGCAGTGGTTTTTTTAACCTGTGACTTATACGGAGTCTTGCCACCAGTATCTCTATTGGAACATGATCAGGCAGTGTTTTGGTTTCTTAATGGTTATACAGCACTAGTAGGTAGTACGGAGGTGGGGAGTACCAAACAAATTCAACCTACTTTTAGTACTTGTTTTGGTGCGGCCTTTTTTCCAAGAAATCCGCAGATTTATGCTGAGCTGCTAAAATCTCTATTAGCTACTAGTTCTGCGAAAGTATATCTCGTTAACACCGGCTGGACTGGCGGTGTCTGTGGTAGTGGCGGTAGTCGTTTTTCTATACACACAACTAGAAAAATTATAGACTGTATTCATAATAAGAGTGTTGCTCAGGCATCTAAACAAGTGCTGACTGCTTTTCGTTTAGCGGTACCTACCCAGTTGCCAGGTATTGATAGTAAGTTATTAGATCCAAGAACAACATGGTCTGATCAGGCAATGTATGATCAATATCATGATAGGTTGTATAAAGCGTGTATGCATAATTTTCAAAAAAATTATGTGTCTACGGATTACTAACTCTTAGTTTTTTTAACATTTTCTAATGTCTGCTCCAAGGTGTCTATAGTTAGTTTTTCGTTTTGCTCTTTCCTTGATATGACTAGAGCTTGATATGTTTGTTGTTGTCTAGGATCTAAATTGCTAATTGCTTTGTAGAGCTCTTGTGTTTTTGTTTCGTTATGCTTGAGTACAGGGTTTATTATTGTTAATAAGCTGGTATCAATCTTGTTAATATATGGTATGGTTGCTTTTTCATATATAGTTATTAGATCTTCAGTATTATGTGCTGGTTTTTTTTCTAACTCTTCATTAAAAAGAACTTTTTGCTCAGGAGTTAGTTCTTCTATTGCTGATAAGATGCTTGCTAGTTTTACATCTTTGGTTGCTTGTATACTAGAGCTTGATTTAGGCCCTGATAATGCCTCCTGCGCTAAATCTTGTATGGATGCTGTGTTTGGCTGACTTTGTGGGTTTTGCATTCTTAGTTTATCGTCTGTGCTATTGGCTTTTACTATTCCCCAGCAAACAGTGATAACGCAGGCTGCTATTATAGCTGGTACTAAACCAATGCCGCCAGTGAAGAATGCTATGGCAATACCGGCTAGTGCAATGGCCGCTATTATAGTTGTATTGCTAAAGTAACTTTTTTCTTCATATAATTCAGATTCTACCGTGCTTGTACTAAGGCTTGAGATACTAGGTTCTTTGTTGTTATTAGTACTTGAGTTAGTTTTACCTATATTTTCTAAATTATCTGCTGTAAGCTCAGCAGCCTGTGTTTCATCATACACAAGCTTTACTATATCTATCGCATATTCATTGACGGCCTCTAATGCTGCTGTTTGGAATAGAATAGTATCTAAGTTGTGCTTGTCAAAACTATTATCTGGCTGTTTGCTCTCTTTATATAGTGCTACTGATGTCGGTGAGGGTGCTCTTGTTGTTATGCGGATAATCTTTCGCCAATTTGCTAGTAAATTGCCTATATCATCTTCATTCTCAGTACAGCTAGTATAAATATCTTTAAATGTTGCAGGATTTTCTTGGGCATAATTATGTAATGCAGTATAGATGCGCTGCTGATTTGTATCCTTTTCATCGTATTTGAATGCATCTACTTGCTTAACAAAAGTGCTTTCATCAAGGGGTTTGCAAAAAGAAGCTATTTGTTGCGGGGTAGCAAATTCTTCTACAAGTCTAGATATCTGTTCACGTAGTTTACTAAACTGATTAGTTTGTATTTCTTTCTTGTATCCACCATAGTTGAATTTGCCTGTGGTGGCTAGATCATGTAATGTTAGGGCGCTGATAAGTCCGCAGTTTACTTTATCTTGTGCTGCTATTCCAAAACTTTCTTTTGCTGTGTGCATATTGATAAGCTTTTTATTAGGGAAGCAGTTCTGTATTTCTACAAAAATGGGTAGTTCAACGCGGTATTTATAGCCATCGGTATTGTATCGACAGCAGCTAACTTGGTCTTTTTCTTCGATTACTTCTAATACATTCCAATGCCATTGGCCTGCAAGTTTATAAGGAGCATAATATTTTCTCGGATATGATGTATTGGCTTGTTGTAATAGCGGTTTTAGTGAGGTCGAAATGGGTGATGTTTTAGTGTCACTTACTGCAATACCAACAAAGACATTGTTAGCCTTTTTATTTGGATCTTTTTTTTCTAAACAATCTAGTAGAGTATTGATCTCTCTATCGGTAAAAGCGTAATTTTCGTTGTTTCTTTGTCTAATGTCATTCATGGTCTATACTTTGCTAGTAATCAATATAGTTATAGCATAGTGTGAATTTATTGCTGTTTTTAAAAGGGCTTGATAACAGCCATGGTGATTATTATTATAAGGGCAAATGAAGGTACTTCATTAAATACTCGAAAGTAGACACTGCTGTAGTTGTTTAGTCCAAGCTTTAATTGACGCATATGCCAGCCACAGCGGGCATGAAATAATAGTAAAATGCCAACGGTAAACATCTTCACGTGAAACCACCCGCCATGGATATAAGCTGGTGGATTAAGATAGATAATTCCAACGCCGGAGGCAACAGTTGCAATCACACTTGGTAGCATAATGATATAGAATAAACGGCGTTGCCAATATTGAAAGTTCTTTATGGTAGTAGCATCTGTGGATTCAACTTCATAAACAAACAATCTGGGTAGATAAAATAAGCCGGAGTACCAACAAATGATACTAAAAAAATGTAGGGCTCTAAGGTAATAATAAATCATTTTTTAACCAGTTTCTTAATGCCATTATAGGGTTTTAAGTTAGTAAATACCAGTGATTTAGATATCTTTTGGCCACCAAGGAATAAGTGTGGATGTTCTTTGGGTGTAACTGGAGAAATTATCATACTTAGATACCATAGCACTTTCCATACGTTGTACTCCAGAAAGCTTTATAATAGCAATATTAATAAACACAGGACTGATTATGGCTAGTGCAGTAGGCCATGTAAATGGGCTGTAGCCAACAAAAATAAAATAGTGGCTCCACCATATAAGTATTTCACCAAAATAATTTGGATGTCTACTGTAATACCATAAACCTGTGGTGCATAAGCTGTTAGGATGATTTTTTTTATGTTGTAGTAATTGCCAGTCACTTACTATTTCAAACATTATACCAATAGACCATATAGTCCAGGCACTACAAATAAGGGCCCAGCGCATGTTTGTTAAGTCCTGGATACTTGTTGTTTGTATGAGCACTAAAGGTATGCTCATTAATGCAACAAAACTTGCTTGTGGCATAAAAATAATAGCGTAACTTTGCCACCAAAAGTTTTTTACGCCATAGTGTTGACGTATAGCAAGATAGCGCTTGTCTTCATGCAAGTGGGTTTTACGCATAAGTAGGTGGATAAACAGTCGTAGTCCCCATATAGATACTGCAATTACTAAAGGTATGTGCTCTGTGCTTCCAAGTTTGAAGGCAATGAGGCTGACACCGACAAAACTTAAGCCCCAGGCATAATCAATAATAGCTACATTTTGTAAGGGAATACTGATGAGCCAAAAAATACTCATGAAAGCCCAAATAAAAAAACCAATGTAGTTTGCAAGTTCCATATTGTAATTCTACTAAAAAAATACTAGTTTTAATAGTTGTAAATTAGCAGTATTGGGTTACCCTGGTATTGTGTGTAGCTAAGTTTATATAATGGCAGATATTGATTTATTGACGCTTAATATTTGGGGCGGTGAAAAATCAGCTGAGTTGGTTGATTTTTTGCATGATATGCGTTTGACAAGTATCTTTTGTTTTCAAGAAGTATTTAGTTTACAGCAGCAACCAAAGCCACACTATAAAGAAGGTAATTGTCCGGATATTTTTGAAAAAATATCCACTGTCTTACCTGATCACAAGGGTGTATTTTGTCCGCTTTTTCAAGGCGGCTATGGTCTTGCTGCTTTTGTAAAAAAAGATATACAAATAATGCATCATGGTTTGCATTGGATTTATATTAATAATGATGATAAGTGTGATCTTGTCTTGCGCTCACGTTGCTTACAATGGTTAACTTTGTCTTTTAAAAAACATGTTTTTACAATTTTTAATATACATGGTTTGGTCAATCGTCAAGGTAAGTTAGATGCTGCTGAGAGATTTGAGCAGCTCGCTAATATTGAGACTTTTGCTGCTTTACATAATCATCCGGTTATTCTTGCAGGTGACTTTAATATTAGTCTAAATACTGATTTTATTAGTAAAATTGAGGCTGGTCGTATTAACTTAATAAAAAAATATAATATTAAATCAACAAGATCGTCATTGTACTCTGGACATGATAGGTATGCTGATTATATTTTTCTGCCAAATGCATGTAAAGAAAGTGACTTTGCAGTTAAAGGCGATGTAGTATCTGATCACTTAGCATTGTATTGTAATTTTAGTTTCGATAAATGAAGTTTTTTTATAATTATTAAGGATTCTTAAGCAATAAAAACTTCTTTTTATGGTTATGCTAGCAGATAAATATGATGGAAATATTAAATAACGTGAATATTATTTTCTTTTTTACTTAAATCCTCTTTTTTTTAGTAGATGCACCATAATTTTATAATGAAAAAAATAAGTTTTTATTGCTAGCATACAAGGGTATTATTAAGGTTTTATGAATATTTCTTAATTTTTTCATACTGCTTAGCCATGGGCTAATTATAAAATAACCATCTGTATTTATGGATAATTGCTGTGTTTTATGGTATCTTTTGTTTAATTTAATTGGGGTGCTTTTACATGGCTAGAAAACTGTTTGTTACTACATCGTTGCCTTATGCAAATGGTGATCTGCATATTGGCCATCTGCTAGAGCATGTTCAGGCTGATATATGGGTTCGCTATCAGCGTGCTATCGGTAATGAGTGTCTTTTTATTAGTGGTAATGATGCACATGGTAGCGCAATTATGCTATCTGCTGAGAAAAATGGCGTTAGTCCTGAACAGTGGGTAGATACTATTGCAGCAAGACATAGAAAAGATATTGAAGATTTTGGTATTAGTTTTGATGTTTTTCATAGTACAAGGACGCAAGAGAATGAACAGTTGGTCTATGAAATGTACCATGCTATTAAAAAGAATGATGGGTTTCTGACTAGGGCTATCTCACAACCCTATGATACGCATAAAAATATGTTTCTGCCAGATCGTTTTATTAAGGGTGAGTGTCCAAAATGCGGTGCAAAAGATCAATATGGTGATAATTGTGAAGTATGTGGTGCTACATATGAACCAATGGATCTTATAAATCCATACTCGGTATTAAGTCAAACGACCCCTGAGATACGTGATTCTGAACATATCTTTTTTCGACTTAGTAATATGCAAGATCACTTACATACTTGGTTACACGATGTGCGCTTACAAGATGCTGTGCGTAATAAGTTGTTAGAATGGTTTGCTATGGGATTAAAAGATTGGGATGTCTCAAGAGATGCGCCTTATTTTGGTTTTACTATACCAGGGTATGATGATAAATACTTTTATGTATGGCTAGACGCGCCAGTAGGTTATATCGCTGCATTATCATACTATGACAAACAAAATAATACGGATTATGTCGCAAAAATTTGGCGTGATCAGCAATCTGATTGGGAAATACATCACTTTGTGGGTAAAGATATTATGTATTTCCATGGTCTTTTTTGGCCAGCAACGCTACAATCTTCTGGTTTTAGAACACCAACGAGTTTGCATGTACATGGATTTCTTACTGTTGATGGTACTAAGATGTCTAAATCACGTGGTACTTTTGTGACTTTACGCCAGTATCTCAATGCTTTATCACCAGAATATATTCGCTATTATTTTGCTAGTAAACTAAATAATACAGTTGAAGATATGGATTTAAGTTGGGATGATTGTACCCGTCGTTGTAATGCTGATTTGGTAGGTAAAATAGTTAATGTGGGTAGCCGTAGTTGTGGCTTTTTGCATAAGTACTTTGAAGGTAAGTTGGCTACAGAGCTTGATCAAGAGGACTTATTTGAAAGCTTTGTGGCTAAAAAACAAGATATAATGCAGGCTTATGAAGAAAAGTCTTTTGCTAAGGTGGTGAGAGAGGTTGCTAAGCTTGCTGATCTTGCAAATCAATATGTAGATCAAAATAAACCATGGCAGATGGCCAAAGACCCTACACAACTAGATAAAGTGCATCGCATAGTTACCACCACTATGCACTTGTTCAGACTTTTAGTATTGTATTTACAACCTATTTTGCCAGAAACAGCAGCAAAAGTAGCGGGAATTTTTCATCAAGAAACCCTGGATTGGCAATGCTTGGAGCAACGCTTATATTCAGAAAAAGTGACGGTTTTCCCAAGGTTGCTAGAGCGTATTCAGTTGGTAGATTGTCCTGTGGAATAAGCTATGGTAGAGCCTAAGGATATTGATAAATTGCTACCGCAGACTCAGTGTCAGGAGTGTAGCTACCAAGGATGTATGCCTTATGCACAAGCTATAAGTGATGGTTCTGATACAATTGACAAGTGTAAACCTGGTGGGGTAGAGACTTTACATGCTCTGGCTGAACTGATGCATTTAGATCCTAAACCTTATTTACAAACTGTTCTAGATAATACTAAGCCAGAAACAATTGTACGTATTGATCATGCTAATTGTATTGGTTGTACAAAATGTATACAAGCTTGTCCTGTAGATGCCGTTATAGGTAGTCCGAAATATATGCATACTATTCTAAATAGCGCTTGCACAGGTTGTGATCTTTGTGTTGCTGTGTGCCCAGTTGACTGTATTCATGTTGTTGATATAGAGCCAAGAGATGCCCAACAAAAAGCAACTATGGCTGATTCTTCTAGAATACGTTATCAGCAAAGGCAGCAACGTCTGGCAGATCAAAAAGTGCAGCGAAGTGATCAGTATCAGTTGGCTAAATCATTATTGCAGTCGCTATCATGAGTAGAGCAAAGCTTAAGAAAGCAGATATAGAAGCGGTTTTTAACCTGTTTAAAGAGCGTATGGCAGCACCAGAAGGAGAGTTAGTTCATGAAAATCCTTTTGAGTTACTCATAGCTGTTATTTTGTCTGCACAAGCAACAGATATATCTGTAAATAAAGCTACTAGTAAGCTGTATCAAGTTGCTAATACACCACAAGCTATACTGGATCTTGGTGAGACGAAACTTAAGACCTATATTAAAACAATTGGTCTGTATAATAATAAGGCAAAAAATATAATACTTACTTGTCAGTATTTGTTAGATCACTATGATGGAGTGGTGCCAAATACCCGCGAGCAGTTAATGCAATTACCAGGCGTGGGTCGTAAAACAGCTAATGTTGTATTGCAAATGGCATTTGGTGAAGAGACCATTGCTGTAGATACCCATGTGTATAGAGTTTCTCGACGTTTAGGTTTATCATCGGCTACTACCGCAGATGCTGTTGAGCATGATTTAATGCGCTATGTTCCTAAAAAATTTCATAAGTATGCCCATCATTGGCTTATTTTGCATGGCAGATATATTTGTAAGGCTAGAAAGCCAGATTGTGCAGCGTGTGAGCTTGTACGCTATTGTGTTTATTACAAGAATACTTATTAAAAGAGCTTTTATACAGTGATCGGTAGGGTATCAACAGACTTATCCACAGATGTTGTGGATAAGTCTGTTGATAGACCATTTAAAAGGTGTTCATGATCCAATCGGTTGCTGGACTGCCGATTAAATTTATAACCTCTTGTTCTTGAGACGTTGCTGTAGTTGTTCGTTGTCCCTTGCTCTTGGAGTAATTCCTACCAATACTATGCCCTGGTTTTGGTTTGCTGGCGTTATTTGCAATGGTATTATGCTTATTTGTAAAAGGTTGTGTTAACCACTTTCTTGCTTTACTCCCTATAAGTGCATCGACAGCACTAGTGTTTTGCCTATTCTCTTGCATTTGATTATCTATAGAGCTATATGCGTTAGTGCTGTATGAGTTATCTGTAGTTGCTTCCCATATAGGTGCTGAAGGAGTAGCTTGCTGATAATAATGTTTTGGGCTGTTATATATTATGGGTCCTATATAGGTATTATAGTTGTTGTCTCTATAAGCATGCTGTCTAGTATTGCGTTGTTGATTGGTATAATCTGGTAGGAAGTTAGTATGGTTGCTAGCTGAATATTGATCTTTACTACCCTCTAGACCTTTTGTGATATTGCTCAGAGACTTTGTGGTAAACGAGAACATTTCAGAGTGAAGATTGTGCCAAAACTCCTTTATCTTTGTTACTATACTAAAAATCATGTTAACACTATTCTTATTGGACTGCTCTGGTTTTACTTGTGCTATGGACTTATTAAAATAGTGTACTTTAATAAAGTTTTTGAGTACGTTTAATCCTCTTATTGTATCTAATATACCATCACATAAGCTCTCGTTCATTCTTATACATGCATAGATTGCTAATGGTCCCCATAAGATTGCGCTATAGTATAATCCAGCAAAAGCAATGTGGTTATGAATAATAGCTTTTAAAATGTGGCCAATCATAAAGAATGGTATTGCTAAAATACCAGTGTTAAGAAGTAAACCACCTATATTACGCTCTAAATGCATAGCAAACTCTCGCCAGGAATTTTGTATGTGCTGCATATCTTTGCCACATGTATCACTGAGCATTTGTGTGGCGAATGCAGTTAAACATTTTAGTATTAAATAAATACCCAGGTAAGTGTGTAGATTTGTTAAGACTAATAAAGGGGTATTAAGTATGAAAGCGATGTATTTTGTGGTAAGGCTTGCAGTTACTTGTGGATTAGCTAATAAGTTACTGAAAAATATCAGTGTGTAGAAAAAAGCATGCATGCTGCCAATTAATCCTAGTCCTGCATAAAGCATGAATTTTTCTATGTTGAAAATATTGGCAGGTACTAATAGACTTAATTGTTTGATGCTATTGCCAATTATGCTAGCAATAGGACCAAGTTTAAACTCTGTTGTTTGCTCTTTTGGGTAGGTTTTACCGGTCTTTTTCGTTTTAGATTGCTGTTGTGTAGTATTAAGTAATTTTTTCATAATTATTACCATAGTTGTATTGTAGTTAATTTAAAAACTAACAAGAAAGATATATTTTTGCAAGGTATAGCTTAGTGAATAGTTAGTTTGTTTTGCTTATTAATAGTCTTTTGTTTTATGTGGTTGTTTTTATATGTTTAATTTTTTTTGATGTTGTATCATTAGTTCAGTGATGGCATAGGATATGATGATTATGCTCAATATACTAAGGATTTGATACGACCATGCGAAAGCATATGGTTGGCGGTACATGAAGGTATAATATATTGTTTTGCAGGAGATCATACCGGCGATAATACCCCAGATAATAGCATTGTTTTTGTGTATATATAGATAATAGAGTGCAATGTATAATAATAGTGTTAGCTGAAATAGCATGCTAATGTGTTGTATGCTAGTAAAGTTGTTAGATTGTATGCTGTAACCTACAGCAGCAAGCAATGCTAATAATCTAAGAATTATACTGTAACTACCTTGTTTTGGAGCTGCGTTATTATAAACCTCACATAGGGTTTGTAAAAATATACCGCTGAATAGTAATGGGAAAAGCTTGCTACCTATTGTTTGTACTGAGGGGATATAGCTATTTAAAGCCTGGGTAAGATCGACTGCTGCTGGGTAGTCAGCAATGTAATGATGGAATAATATAAAAATACTTGTCGTTGTAATACCTAGCATTATGCCTGTAGACCATACGGACCATGAGGATTGCTGATAAGTATAGTTTTTTTGCGAAGCAACATTGTAACATAATAATAAGCTCACCAGACCTGCTTGATGGCAGGTGGACATGAATATAGAGCTTATAAAGTTTATCCATTGATTGCTCAGAGGCTTTATAGTAGATCGTGTATGGATAAATTCAGGTATGTCATTTATTTCAAAGCATAACATGGTTAGAGCACTGCCAGCAAAAACAAAGAGAAAAGTACGCAGTGAGAATAAGCCTTGACTTGCTTGCTTAAGACAATAAAAAAAGATAAAAATGTATGCTGCCATACAAAAGAGCTGGATAAACTCTACAATAGTATCTATTTGTAGCTTTTGAATATTATAAGCTTCTAACCATTTTTGTGGTATATTTAGATAATTCTTAACACCAGAGACTGTATTGCCAAGTATTTTTATTTTCCATCGTAGATCAATGCTATTAATTTGCTCAATGACTTTATCCTGGAAAGTTAAGTTGTGATCTATACGGTCTGAGGGTTGTGTTTGTGTTTGGTTTTTTATCAAGCTGTATTGTGATAGGCGGTTTTTGTAATTTAGCATGGTCTGTTCTGCTAAACTAATTATCTCTTTAGGGCTGCTGTTTATACCTGCTACTTCTTCAGATAAGCGGTGTTGGAAGAGAATAGGTTTATTTTTACAGGTAATATTAAGTATGAAGCTTTCTGTTTTTTCTACATTGTTACCCTCAAATAAGGCGTAGCGTACGACCCAGCCATTGTAGGGTAGGATATTATCAAAATTGCTTCTGCCAAAATCGCTGGATAAAGCTCGGGTAGATAGAATCTCATCAAACATGTTTTTTGGTAATTTATCATGTAAGTAGTCTAAGTTGCTGCGAGCTCTTTTTTGATAAGCTCTGGCGGTAATTTGCCAGTTTTTATTAATATCTATCTTATCTTTAACAAAGTCCTGTGCCGTAGCTATAGCTTGTTGTTTATTCATAGTGAGTGGTTTTATATTAATAACATCAAGTTTCTGAAGATTATAGATAAGTAGTACTGCGGCTACTATTCCTATTGTAAATGCTGATTTTTGTAAGTTACTGCTTATTTTTTCTGAGGGTATATGGGTTATAGATTTTATGTTTGCTACACTGGGTGGTTGCCAATTACGGTTGTAGGCATGCTCTGGTAAGCTGGTTGAACTTAATATATGCCCTGCACGAGCTCTTTGTACTATATGGAATAAAAATGGGGCTGCAAGTGCCAAAATACTACCTGCTTGTTGTATTATAATATAGGGTGTTTGCGTGAAAAATAATGATTCACTCATGACTAGTACATCAAAAAGATAGTGACTAATAATACATGGTATTAGCCCATAGCGTATGAATACAATGCCGTATAGAGTGAAAATAATAGATAGTTCAACGATACGAATATAATAAGGTTGTTGAGCGTAGTTGGCATGTGCCATGCCAAAAATGATTGCTTGTAGTATTAATATTGGCCAAATGATCCAAGGTTTGTTAAATTTTTTGCCTATTAATATACCTGCGCCAATGGGCACTGCTCTGAATAAAAACTCTTCCCAAAAACCTGCTTGTACTGAATTAGCAAATGGGTTAAAGAAAGGCAGAAAATTACTAATAACATTGGGGTCTCTTAAATTTGAAGAAGGTGACCAGAAACCGGGAAGTGCTAAAACTGTTATATAAAATAAAGCGACATAGCCTAATGAAATACTAAATAGTCCATAGCCAATACCAATCTGTTCACTTATTTCATTGCTGCTTTGACAATCCTTGCGCCATGCTGCCCAAAAATTAATATGGTCGGGAAAAGCTTTACGTGCTAGATAGTCTCCAGCTATAAAAGTTATGCCAAACATTAATAGCATATTGATACTGCTTCTTAGTACATCAGATATCAGTTCAATATAGGTCATTTGGAAGCTGGTAATGGAGTCGTAGCTGTAAAACCATATGGAGGGTAGTTCGTTATATGTGGCTAATATTTGTAAAACTGTTATTGCTAGAGTGCATTTGCCAGCATTTTTCCAGTCAAGACTGTTATTTCGCCAGCCTATGATGATGCTAGTTAGCATTATAAGGCCATAGCCTATTTTTAATATGACATCGCCAATATAGGATATGGTGTTGTTGTAGGTGCGCATTTGGCTGTATTCTTGCTGGAAGCTTTCAGGAATATCAACATAAGCTTGTATATTAGTGATGGTATCACCACTGATGATAACTTGAATTTTATATTTAGCTTTTTCTATATGTTTATTGAGGTGCTCGTAGGTAAATTTATGGTCAATGCGGCCATTGTTTTGTGTGGTACTGCTGTAATCGATAAGTTTGTATTCTGAGAAAATTATACTTGCTAGCGGTTTATCCTGCATATGCTGGTTTATTTTAGCTATTGCTTGGTTTTTGCTTATATTATCAAGCTTTACTGATTCTGGTAATTCAATATAAAAGCCATAATAACGCCCGTCAGGTGCGTAAAAATAGTAGTGTTGTTGCGGGTTGCCTTCTTCATATAATCGCACTGACCAGAAGCTACTAATAAGGTTGTCACTCTCTAGTAATTGGTTAAGTTTTTTATTACCACCTGCTTTTAAAGTTATATAATTATTTAGGTAGCTTGATGTCTGATAGGATGAGGCAGTGAAAGCTTTGTTGGGGTCAAGTCGCAGACTGTAGTTTTGATTGTCAAGAACAGCTTTATGTTCAGCTTCGCCAGCGCTAAGACTAATAATGGTCGATAGGCTAGGGAATATTTCTTGTTGGTAACTGAAGTAAAATCCTAAGCATAATAGCGAAAAACTACTAAATAATAGCCAAAAGAGAATACTTGGTGAATAATTAGGGTAAAGATCTTTTGAGGCTTCCATAATTGCCTATAAGCTACTTATTATTAAGATAACAGTTTTTAACGTAATGTTGCAACATATTTATGGGTAATGAGCTTAGGTTTTCAAATTGAGCTTACTATGCTATATTGAGTTTTTTCATAACGCTAGGTAGATGTGTAATGTGGGCAGTTGGACGAGTGTTTGCAAAGACTGCGGCAGCCTTTGTGCTTATGTTATTACCCATAGCTGCAGTTTCATATTGGCTAGGGGAGTCTTTTTGGATAAATTATTTACGCTTGTTACTACCCTTGGGTGTGTTATTTAGCTTGATTGAGTATACTTTGGCTGCTGAGCAGATTCTTAATACCCGCGAAAGTCTGCTACTACTGCCGACTATTTGGTTGGGTCTTAGTATAGTAGCTGCTTTGCCGTTTATAGTAGGTATGCCGGATCTCGCTTGGGTAGATGCTTGGTTTGCTGCTGTATCAGGCGTAACTACAACTGGTGCAGAAGTCTTTGCAGATCTGGCTGTATTACCCTTATCCTTACTCTATTATCGGATGTGGTTGCAGTTCCTTGGTGGTCTAGGTATTGTTGTTTTTGCCATGGCTTGGTCTAGTTTGGCAAAAGAGGGTATTGTGACTGGCGTTAGGACTGATTTGCCCGGACCAGTTAATGCCCATAGTTTTGCTCCGAAACTTGCTGAGGCAGCGCAGTCTCTTTGGTTTATGTATGCTGCGCTGTGGGTTGCTTGTGCGGTAATATGTCATCAATTAGGTATGAGTGTGGCGGAGGCGGCTTTTGAAAGTATGGGCGTTGTCTCAACAGGTGGCTTTGGTTTGTATAACGATAATATGGCGCATTATGATGCATCTGGAATAAAATGTATGGTAATGATTGGGATGTTGTTAGGAAGTTTTAATTATATATTGCATTATCAATTTGTGGCTATGGGTAACTTTTCAGTTTATAAAAACAATAAAGAATTTAAGTTGTATTTATTGCTGTTGCTCGTTGCTGCTGTGCTGTCTTGTTTGCTTGGGTATGTTTTTCAAGATGGTATTAGTTTGCTAGATAGATTGTTTACTGTTTGTAGTATGTTTTCAACATCCGGTCATCAAGTATTACCAGCTAATGCGGTGCTGCCCGCGTTGGGTTTTATGTTTGCCTTGATCTCGTTAATAGGCGGTTGTGCTGGTTCAACTTCCGGTGGAATTAAGGTATTACGTTTGCGTTTTTTTTGGCGTGATTTTCGAAACGCAGTTGCTCAGCAGGTGCATCCACAAGCGGTATTTGCTAGTAATATAGATAGTTCAACCACCAGTCAGTCTGACTTTGTGTTGGTGCGTGGCTTCTTAGTGGGTTTCTGGTTGGTGCTATTATTATTTTGGTGGTTTCTTATCATTACTGGTGTTGATGTGTTGCAGGCTTATTCTTTAGTGGTGGCTTGTTTGTCTAATACGGGTGCAGGCTTACTAGCTTTTCCACAAAGTTATCAACAGCTGCCAGAGTTAGCTAAATATATTTTAATTGTACTTATGCTCTGTGGTCGTATGGAATTAATGGTAGTGTTTGCTTTGATGGGTATTAGGAAATATAAATGAACGATTATGATATAATTTTTTTGGATGGCTCAGGTTATTTATTTAGAGCCTTCCACGCCTTGCCACCACTGACTAATAAACAAGGTATGCCAACAGGTGCGGTTTATGGTGTATTGAATATGATTAAGCGCCTGCAAAAAGCATATCCTGATACTGATTTGGTTGTGGTTTTCGATCCTCCAGGGGGTACAGTAAGACAAACAGTGTATCCGCAATATAAGGCTAATCGTACCACTATGCCTGATGATTTGCGTGTGCAGATTGAGCCATTACAGAGCATTATTAAAGATCAAGGTTTGCCGCTTTTTGTTGTCGCTAATCAAGAAGCAGATGATGTTATTGGTACTTTGGCAACACAGGCAGTTACTAATGGTAAGCGGGTACTCATTAGTACACAAGATAAAGATTTTGCACAGCTGGTTAGTGATAATATTACTATTGTAGATACTATGCATAATAAACTTTATGATGCAGCAGGAGTAGAGGCGAAATTTGGTATACCGCCGGCATTAATAATAGATTATTTGGCTTTGGTGGGAGATAGCAGTGATAACATTCCTGGTGTGGATAAAGTTGGTCCAAAAACAGCTGTTAAATGGTTAACAGAATATGGCAGTCTTGATGCTCTAATAAGTCAAAGTGATAATATTAAGGGTAAAGTGGGCGATAATTTGCGTGCTAGTTTAGATGAGCTGCCACTTTATAAGCGTTTAGTAACTATAGATGTTAATTTGGATCTTGGTATTGATGAAGCTATGCTTAGGCCTGCTTTGCCCCAGATTGCTAGTTTGCGTGAATGGTATGCTAAACTTGGTTTTCGTACTTGGTATAGTGAGCTTGGTATTAAACAGCGGCATGAGTTGCCATCGATTACCATAGTAGAGTCTAAAGATGCATGTCTGGCTTTATCGCAACAATTAAAAAAGACGCAGCAGCCAATTGCTTTGTCCTTATTCTTTAATGAAGATGCGCAATACGCCCATGAGGTTTATGCTCTGGGTTTAGCTCAGAATGATCAATATTATTTTATTCCCTGTGCTGCTTTGGAAGATAAAGAAGTTGTTTTAACTTGGCCAGATGTTATTGCTGCTTTTGAATCACTTTGGTCTGATAGTACCCAGCAATGGACGCTCTGGCAAAGTAAGCTGTTAGTTAGGTGTTTAGCGCTGTATAATAAGAGTATAGTTGGTCAAATAGTGGATGTTATGTTGCTGGGTTATATAAAACATGGTCCTAGTATGCAGAAATTATCCCAGCTTGCTTATGCTGATGTGGATTGTGTTATCCCAGCAAGAGAAGCTTTGTTTGGTCAGGGCGCAAAGCTAAGGCCTTGGGTAAGTATTGCTCTTGCAGAGTATAAGAAGCATATAACAGCTGAGTTGGATGCGTTAACGAAAATAGACCAATACTATCAGTCACAGAAGAATAGTAAGTCTGAGCTTTGGTCTTTGTATCAAGATATTGATAGGCCATTAATGTTTGTGCTTGCAGGTATGGAAAATATAGGTGTGCGTATTGATGCAGATGTTCTTGCTGAGCAATCATCTGAGATCGCAAGTCGTATTGAGGCTTTAGAAAAGCAAGCATATGCTTTGGCTGGAATGCAGTTTAATTTAGCTTCTCCTAAGCAGTTACAGCATGTTTTATATGAACACATGCAATTACCTGTTACCGAGAAGACACCTACAGGCCAACCTTCAACATCTGAGTCGGTGTTAACAGCTTTAGCGGAGCAATATGAGCTGCCTGCCTGTGTGTTAGAGCATAGAAGTTTGGCTAAGTTGCAATCTACTTATCTTGAGGCATTGCCGAAAATGATAAACGCTAGCACACATAGAGTGCACAGTAGTTTTTTACAAACCTCCACTTCAACGGGGCGCTTATCATCACAAAAGCCTAATTTGCAAAATATTCCTATCAGAACTGAATATGGTCGGCGTATTCGTTATGCCTTTATTGCTGCAGCTGGATTTAAACTGGTTTCTTTGGATTATTCACAAATTGAGTTGAGAATTATGGCGCATATATCTCAAGATAAAAACCTGTTAACTGCTTTTACCCAGGGTCTTGATGTACATACGCAGACAGCTGCAGAGATTTTTTCAGTTGCACAAGATGCCGTTAGTTCTGAACAAAGGCGTTATGCAAAAGTTATAAACTTTGGGTTAATTTATGGGATGAGTGCTTTTGGGCTTGCAAAGCAGCTAAAGATTCCAAGAGAAGAGGCAGAAGGTTATATAAAAACTTATTTTAATCGTTACCCAGGGGTTGCCGATTATATGCAACATTGTAAAGCCCAGGCGCAAGAGCATGGTTATGTGGAAACTTTGACGGGACGGAAATTGTATTTTCCCGATATTAATGCCAAGCAAGCATTACTGCGTCGTGCAAGTGAACGGGCTGCTATAAATGCCCCTATGCAAGGCACTGCAGCAGAGTTAATTAAGCTTGCTATGCAATCATGTTATGCAAAACTACAAGCATATCAGGGTAGGGCATCGTTAGTGTTACAAGTGCATGATGAATTGGTTTTTGAGATAGCAGAAGATTTGGTGGATGATTTGCTACCGGAGCTTGAACGTTTAATGTGTGAGGCCATGACCTTAACTGTGGCATTAGAAGTGAGCAGTGGGGTCGGTGATAATTGGGGAGCTATTCATTAATTGCTGTATTTATCCTTGAATTTGCCTTGGGCTGCTGTTAGAATCATCGCGTGAATATTCTGGTTTTTTTATGAAGGGTCATTCGCTTTGTGCAACTGCTCTACGCATTCTTGCAGTAGATGCTATAGAAGCAGCTAACTCTGGTCATCCTGGTGTTGCGCTTGGATTGGCGGATGTGCTCTGTGTTTTATGGCGTAAGCATCTTGCTATGGATGCCGCTCAGGTGCAATGTTTAGATAGAGATCATTTTATCTTGTCTAATGGACATGCTTCGGCACTATATTATGCTTTGCTGCATTTAGCTGGCTTCGCCTTAAGTATTGATGATTTAAAACAGTTTAGGTCCTTAGGTAGTAAAACACCTGGTCATCCAGAACGAGATACCGCTTTGGGGATTGATGTTGCTACTGGGCCTTTAGGGCAAGGTTTGGCTAATGCTGTTGGTATTGCTGCTGCTAAGAAGTATTTAGCAAAACAGCAAGCTTGTTTAGCTCTCAGGCAGATATATGCGGTGGTAGGTGATGGCTGCCTTATGGAGGGTATTTCCCATGAGGCATGTGCTTTAGCGGCTAGTCTCGGTTTAAATAATTTGGTTGTTGTTTGGGATGATAATGGTATTTCTATTGATGGAGATACTAAACAGTGGTTTGCCGAAGATGTTATCCAGCGTTTTAATGCTTATGGTTGGCATGTTATTGCTGATGTGGATGGTCATGATCCTCAGGCTATTGATGAGGCCTTTATTGCTGCAAAAAAAGTTACTGATAGGCCCTGTTTTATTGCATTTAAAACTCGTATTGGTTGGGCTAGTGATTGGGAAGGACAAGCTGTTGTACACGGTAAGCCACTAGGTAAGGAGCAAGTGGTTAATTTGCGTGAGCGTTTGCAGTGGTCCTATGCCGCTTTTGAGATCCCACAGTCAGTATATACCTGTTGGTCAGAATTGCGTGGGCAGATGCATTATAATTCTGATTGTAGTATTGCTAGCCCAACGGTTGATTGGCAAGAGTATTATCAAAAAATGTTAGAGACGCTGCGTCCAGAAGCCTCACGTGTTTCTTCAAAACACTGTTTATCCTATTTAGTGGCCAATATTGCTAATATTATTGGTGGGTCAGCGGATCTTTCAGATTCTACTGGGGTCATGCATGCAAATAATAAGGTTTGGCAGAGTGATGAGCCTGGTAATTTTATTCACTTTGGGGTGCGTGAGTTTGCTATGTTTGCTATAGCAAACGGTATGGCTGCAGTGGGTATGCGTCCATATGTAAGTACTTTTTTGGTATTTGCAGATTATGGTATAAGCGCTATACGTATGGCTGCTTTGATGCGCTTGCCAGTGACTTTTGTGTTAACACATGATTCAGTGGCACTTGGTGAAGATGGGCCAACGCATCAACCTATAGAGCAATTGGCACATTTGCGTGCTATGCCAAACGTTCAGGTTTGGCGCCCCTGTGATCGTAATGAAACTATGTATGCATGGCAGGCTATTATGCAAAATGATACAGGTCCTAGCTGTTTGGTGTTATCTAGGCAAACATTGCCAATTATGACAGAGTCAGTTGGTAATGCTGCTCTTAGAGGTGCTTATCGACTGGTTGATGTTGCCAATCCACGTATAGCATTATTGGCCTCAGGTTCAGAAGTTGCTATTGCATGTGAGGCGCAGCAGCTACTTGCTAAGCAAGGTGTTTCTGCAGTGGTTATCTCTGTTGTTTGTATGGAAATGTTTTTTAAGCAGCCAGCTTCTTATCAAGCATTAGTTTTGCCACAAGCTTTGCAAAGAGTGGCTATTGAAGCAGGTAGTGCTCAGTCTTGGTATGATTTTAATGTGCCAAAAAACCAAGTGCTTGCAATTGATTCTTTTGGTGCTTCTGGTAAGGGTGCTGAGGTTTTATCGCATTTTGGTATACATGTTCAAGCTGTAGTTGCTAAAGTATTACAAGCTATCAGTCAAAAAGAGAAGGTTAGACTTGTCTAGGAGCAAAGCCATGCAGCGTCCATGGAATGTAGCGATTAACGGTGCGGGTAGGATTGGGCGCTTGGCGATACGGGCTTATTTTGAAAATAAGCATAGATTTCCTAATCTTAGACTTTGTGCTATCAATGATCCACATGATATAGAGGCTTTGGCGCATTTATTAAAATATGATAGTACGCATGGACGTTTTGAACTTCCCATAGCTGTGTTTGCAACAGGCTTAGAGATTGCATCAGAGCGTATACCGGTTTTTTCTGAGCGAGATCCTGAGCGCCTGCCTTGGGCTGATCATGCAGTTGATGTAGTCCTTGAGTGTAGTGGGCGTTTTAAAAGTTATCAACAGGCTAGTCGGCATATTAGTAGCGGTGCTAAAAGAGTTGTACTGTCTTGTCCAGGTGGTCAAGGCGTTGATACAACTATTGTGTTAGGGGTGAATCATCAGCGTCTGGCTACTGCCTTACCTGAGATATACTCAATAGGTTCTTGTACGACGAATGCATTGGTACCGGTATTGGCTGTATTAGATAATGCATTTACTATTGCTGATGCTAGTATGGTTACAGTGCATGCTTATACTAATGATCAATCTTTGGTAGACAACCACCACCAAGATTTACGCCGTGCTCGTGCTGCAGCTTATTCAATAATTCCTACAAAAACAGGTGCTGCTAGTGCTATTGCTGCTGTTCTACCACATTTAAAAGGTAAAATAATGGGATATGCTCTGCGTGTGCCTACTGCTAATGTTTCAGTGGTGGACTGTACTTTACGCCTTGATAAGCCTGTAAGTGTCAAGGCTGTTCGTGATGTTTTTGCTAAGGCAGTTGCTGCCGATTCTCATGCTGTGTTGGCTTTAAGTGAGCAGCCTTTGGTATCTTGTGATTTTAATCATCATACAGCATCTGCCATTATTGATATGCCACTATTAGAGGTAGTGGGTAATACCTTGCGTGTGGTAATTTGGTATGATAACGAATGGGGATATGTCAATAGATTGTGGGATGTGCTACAAGAGCAGTATCTTGCATTAGCAAAGGATGTAGCAATAGCTAATAAGGTTGACCATGCTGCAACTTAAGGATTATCTATCCTTGCTTGGCAGTAATGATACTGTGTTGCTACGGGTTGACTTTAATATACCTCGTGATAGTAATGGAGAGTTTATACTTAACGACCGAGTTTATAGTATGCTACCCATCATAAAGCAATTAATTGCTGCAGGTTGTGCTGTGATTTTAGTATCACATTTGGGTAGGCCAAAGCCAGGTGTTTGGCAGGCGCAATATTCTTTTGCGCGTTTAGTAGCCCCCTTAGCAAAGTGTTTAGAAATGCCTGTGGCTTTTTTATCTAAATGGCCGCATCAAAAAACTTATATGGCGCCTAAAACTGTTGCTCTGGCTGAGAATACTCGTTTTTTACCCGGTGAATTAGATAATGATATCATGCTGGTTGATCGTATGTTAGAAGGTGTGGATTTAGTGATAATGGAAGCCTTTGCTTGCTCGCATCGTTCGCATGCTTCAACGGTTGGCATTGTGAGTAAGGCTAAGCGTGTTTGTTTAGGGGCTTATCATCAAGCTGAGTTACAGGCTATTCGATCTTTTCAAGGGTTACAGGGTAGTCGCTTGGCAGTAGTGGGTGGTAAAAAACTGCTTACTAAATTGCCATTGGTGTATCAGATGTTAGGTCAAATTGATACTTTGTGTCTTGCTGGTGGTTTAGCGAATACGCTATTACATAGTTTCGGTTATAATTTAGGAACTTCTTGGGTCGAATATGGTCAGCTTAATGCAGTAAAAGAATTATCGCAGCGCGCTAAAGAATTGCATGTTAATCTTTTATATCCACAGGATGTTATGGTTTCTGAAGATGCAACTGGGCAAGGTGCTGTATATGAAGTTGCAATAGATCAAATTAAACCCCATGAGCAGATTATTGATATTGGATCTAAGACTAAAAACACGTTTATTACTGCTATTAAGCAAGCGCATAGCGTATATTGGAATGGCCCATTAGGTAGATATGAGTGTACGCATGGTATGGACGGAACATCGTCGATTGGGCATAATATAGCAAAATATGCAAAATATTCCTTAGTAGGTGGCGGAGATACTTTGGCCTGCTTGTTGCAGTTGCAGATGACAGGATTTTCACATATTAGTACTGGAGGGGGTGCATTTTTGTACTTTTTTGCCCATAATACCTCAGCAGTACTTGAAGCAATGGAGCAAGAATATGTTTAGACGTACCAAAATAGTGGCCACTGTGGGGCCGAGTTCTGATAACAGTAGTTTGTTGCATGACTTTATAGATTTTGGTGTTGAGGCTTTTCGTATTAATATGTCTCATGGTGATTATCCCTCTATGCAAAATCGTATAGAAAATTTACGTAATTACCAGCGTAAACTACAAAAAGAAATAACAATTTTTGCTGATCTTCAAGGTCCGAAGATGCGTTTGGGTGATTTTGTTGATGCTCAGGTATATCTAGATATAGGTGATAGTATTACACTTGATTTAGATTGTGATAGTGCTGCAGGTACTAAAGAGCGGGTTTGGATGGATTGTGCTGGCTTAGTGGATAGTGTGCAATCTGGCAGTATATTGTTATTAGATGATGGTAAAATGCATCTACAAGTGCAGTATAAAACAGCTACTAGTATAGTTTGTACTGTGTTAACACAGGGTGTGTTGGCCAGTCGAAAAGGCATTAGTTTACAAGGTGGTGGTTTAAAAACAGAGGTCTTTACCGCAAAAGATAAACAGGATTTACAGCAAGCATGTGCTTGGGGTGTTGATTTTGTTGCGGTATCTTTTCCGGCTTGCCATCAAGATATTCTTACTGTAAGACAATATCTTGATGATATTGATCCAAGTGTTGGTATTATTGCTAAAATTGAGCGTAAAGATGCTATTGAGAACCTAAATGATATTATTAAAGTCGCTGATGTGGTGATGGTAGCACGTGGAGATTTGGCTTTGGAGGTTGGCGATGCTGAAGTGCCAATTTTACAAAAGCATATTATTAAGTCTGCACGTTCTTTTTCCAAACCAGTTATAGTTGCTACTCATATGATGGAATCTATGATTACTAGCCCGAAACCAACACGTGCTGAAGTATCTGATGTTGCTAATGCAATATTAGATGGTGCTGATGCTGTGATGTTGTCAGCTGAGACAGCTTGTGGTGAGTATCCTTTTGCGGTGATAGAGCATGTGGATGCTATTTGTCGGCGTATTGAACAGCACCCTCGCATGCAGGGCTCTGGTATGCATGAAGGTTTGCCTGTTGTGTCAACTCGTCAGGCAGTAGCACATATGGCAATGGGTCTGGCAAATAATTTGGACTTGCGTTGTGTCGTTTCGCTCACAATCAGTGGTACTATGCCTTGCTGGTTATCCCGTATATGTAGTGGTATTCCAATATATGCTTTTGCTAAAGATGCTCGGGTAAGGGCCAAAATGTTATTGCTAAGAGATGTTTTTCCTATTAGTTTTACTAAAGATTTACCAAAATATGGCCCAGAGATCTTACAATCTGTAGTGGCAACTTTATTAGATGAGCAAAAGATTGATCACGGTGAAAGCTTTCTTTTTATTCATGGAGAGGGTGATTCACATCAGCCTATATCAGATATTCTCTGTGTGCATAGAGTGCAGCAAGCGCAGGAGTATGCGCTATGATGGCTTTTGCCTATTTATTAATAGTCTTAATGTGTTTATGGTTGTTGTATGTACAATTAAGGGTTAATCCTTCTTCATTTTCTTTAGAAAATATCAACAAATCTATGCTTTTTTTGGGTGTTTTAGCCATAGTGCTGTTATTATTTATCAGTTTTGTTATTATTGCTTTACGCATAGAGGCTTAAAAAAGGAGGGATTTGATGTCGTCTATATTTAATGTTTTTTCTACATCACCTTTTGGTATTTTATCTGAGCACATGCAAGAAGTTGTCAGTGCTGTAACGTATTTGGAGGCTTTTTTTGGCGATTTAATGCTGGAAGATTGGGATAAGGTGCGTGAACATCAACAAGCTATTGTAGCGCAAGAGTCTGTAGCTGATGAGATAAAAAAACGCCTGTACTTAAGCTTGCAAAGTGATCTTTTCATGCCAGTATCACGTTATGATATTTTGGCATTGGTGCGTTCTCAGGATGCTATTGCTAATCAAGCAAAGGATATTGCTGGTATTGCTTATGGTAGACGTTTATTATTTCCAAAGCCAGTACATGCTAGTTTAAAAGCATACTTGCAGTCAGCTTTAGAAGCTTGTGCTCAGGCGCATCATATTGTTAAAGAGCTTGAGCATTTATTAAAGGGGAATTTTACTGCTGAGAAGGTTGCTTTAGTGGAAAAAATGGTAACAGAGATAGACGCTGCAGAGAATAAAAATGATAAAATACAGGTTGCTTTGCGTGCTGAAATATTACAGTTAGAGTCGGAATTATCTCCTGTAGATGCAATTTTTATGTATAAAATACTTGATAGAATAGGTATGCTTGCCGATCATTCGCATCACGTCGGTGCAAAGTTTTTATTATTTTTACCTGCTAAAAATTAAGCATTGGCACGGATTACCAGTATATCACCATCGTTGACGAGATAGTCTTTACCTTCAAGGCGCCAGACTCCGGCTTGCTTAGCTCCTTGTTCTCCTTGATGTAGAATATAGTCTTTACTGCTAATAACTTCTGCGCGGATAAAGTGCTTTTCAAAATCAGTATGGATAACGCCGGCTGCTTGTGCTGCTTTAGTATTTTGTTTTATGGTCCAAGCACGGGCTTCTTTTGGTCCAACGGTAAAGAATACAGATAGTCCAAGTAGTTTATGACCTTCGCGTATAACTTTATTTAAGCCAGGTTCTTGCATGCCTAGTTCTTGTAAAAACTCAGCCCTCTCGTCGGTGGATAGGGTGGATAATTCAGCTTCAATATGCGCACAAATACTAACAACTGGGATGGATTTTGTTTTAGCATATTCTAGCAGTTGCTGTAGGTATGGGTTGTCCATGCTATTATCTTCAGCAATGTTGGCAATAAAAAAGCTGGGTTTAGTACTGATGAGTTGGTACTCAGCACAGATACTGACAATGTCTTCGTTGTCGGTAAGTTCGCCTAAATGCTGATGGTCAGATAGTTGCTGAATAATTTGCTGCATCAATTCGTATTCTTTGGCTGCTTGTTTATCACCTGCTTTAATTCTTTTTTGACATTTTTGTTGTGCCTTTTCTAAGGTTTGTATGTCTGCTAGGGCCAGTTCTGTTTCTATGGTTGCTATATCATCTAGAGGGCTTACTTTGCCGTGAACGTGGGTGATATTATCATCACTAAAGCAGCGTACTACGTGGCCAATGGCTTGTACATTACGTATGTGTCCAAGGAATTGATTGCCAAGTCCTTCGCCTTTACTGGCGCCTGCAACAAGACCAGCAATATCGACAAATTCCATAAATGTAGGGATGATTTTAGCGCTATTGGCTATTTTAGCAACATCATTTAGTCGTGGGTCTGGTACTTCAACCATTCCGGTATTAGGTTCAATAGTACAAAAAGGGTAGTTTTGTGCCTCAATATTTGCAGCAGTTAATGCATTAAATAGAGTTGATTTGCCAACGTTGGGGAGGCCTACAATGCCACATTTAAAGCCCATGTTTATTCCTTAATTTGATTGGATTTAGACCAAGCTGCTAGTTCTTGGTGGTATTGATGTTCATTGTCATTAATAAGTAAGTTTAGTTTATCTATACTTAATTCTACGCCTTTATTGATGATACTTTTATCCTCGTTAGGTATTTTGCCTAGTACATAGTGGCTTACCTCTTCATACTGTGGTCTGCCTATACCAATGCGTAGTCGGTAAAAATGATTTTGGTTGCCATGTTGTATGAAATCTCGCACGCCATTATGTCCGCCATGCCCGCCATCTGTTTTAAGTTTTATTTGTCCTACTGCTAGGTCCAGTTCATCATAGACTATTAGAATCTGTTGAGGATCAATGTGGTGGTATTTGGCACACTCTATAATTGGTTTGCCGTTGATATTCATTAGTAAGCCAGGCTTGAATAATACAATGCTTTCATTGTTGTGCTGCCATTTTGCAATAGATCCGTTACCATGGTGGCTTTTATGCCAGTTTAGTTGTAATTTTGCACATAAACTATCGAGCCAGAAAAAGCCAACATTGTGTCTAGTGTTATTATATCGAGTCTCGTTGTTGCCAAGAGCAGTAATTAATTTAATGGGCTGCATGATTTATCTTACAAGGTAGTCGTTTGGCGCTACAAAGCTGGGGTGCCAGGATTCGAACCTGGGAATGCGGGGATCAAAACCCCGTGCCTTACCGCTTGGCGACACCCCAATTAGGCCTCTATTATCCTTTATTCTCATGGTCTTGTCAAGATAATTGTATCTGATAACTTAGTACTGGTTTTTGTTTGTCTCATGCATATTATGCTTAGGTAGGTTTGATTATTAGTGTGGGAATATTCTCACTGTCTTTGCTAATTCTATGAATTTCTAGTAGAATGTGTTCTGACTAGCATGTGGTAATCCTTATGTATGAATATGACTTGCAAACACGAAAGAATTTTCGCTTTGCATGGTATCCTAATATCTGGGATCTATTAGCTTTTGCTGTTGTCTTTCTAGGGTTCTATCTTATTAGTGATACTTTGCATAGTATGACCACTACTAGTGTGGATATGAGTGTAGATCATATTCAGTTAGACTATTGGTCGCTATCAAGATACGCTCTGCATAGTGTCGTGCGTATGTTTGTGGCATTGGCCATCTCATTGCTGGTTACTTTTTTTCTGGGTACGCTTGCGGCAAGATCAGCCTTTTGGGAGCGTATTATTATTCCAACTGTAGATGTGCTGCAATCAGCACCTATTTTAGGTTATTTGACTCTAGCTGCTAGTTTACTGATGCGTTATTTTCCTGGGCAGAGTATTGGTTTTGAGTTAGTAGCACTGTTTACTATTTTTACTTCTCAGGTTTGGAATATGATTTTCTCTTTTTACCAGAGTTTACGCATGGTTCCTGCACATATGCATGAGGCATCCGCTTTAATGCAGCTTACAAAACAACAAAAGTTTTGGCGTATTGAAGTGCCTTTTGCCATGCCAGATTTGATTATGAATATGATGGTTTCTTTATCCACAAGTTGGTTTTATGTTGTGGAGTCAGAAGCAATACTAATTATGCATGATCAGCGGGTGCTGCTACCAGGTATAGGCTCCTATATGTGGGTTGCTAATCAGCAAGGTGATAGCAGGGCACTTATTGCTGCGGTATTGGTTATGTTTTTGGTTATTTTGGCATATGATCAACTTATATTTCGGCCCCTAACACATTTTATTCGTATCTATCAAGCGGATGATGAGGTGCCTATGAGTAGGTCTTGGTTTGTGAGTATGATTTCAAGAACTAGAGTGTTTCGGCATATGGTAGCTTACGGTAATACGCTGTTATCGTATTTGATGCTGTTAATGTTTCGTTATTCTCGTAGTTCTGTTTCTCCAGAGTCTAGTGAGATTGGTAGAGAGCTGGGCTTTTTTCAAAAAATGTTCTTTGTTGTCTTAGTGATGATGGTTTTTGGCTTGGTAGCCAGAGTGGATATGTCTTTAATTCCTTTTACACAAATCAGTGAAATGATTTATGTGGGTAGCTGGACTTTATTACGTATAGCAGTACTGCTGGTACTATGTGTTTTATTTTGGACGCCTATTGGTGTGTGGATTGGGTTTAGGGCGCAGCTTGCTGATAGGATATTGCCAGTTATTCAGTTTTTGGCTGCATTTCCGCCTAACTTACTTTATCCTTTGCTTATGGAATATATTTTAAGATATGGTCTGGATGTGGATATTTGGTGTGCACCACTCATGGTATTAGGTACACAATGGTATATTGTGTTTAATGTTATTTCCGCTGTGCGTAGTATACCAAAAGAAACATTATACGCTGTTAGAAGTGTGCGCTTACGTGGTTGGCTTTTATGGCGTAGATTGATTATCCCTACTATTGCTCCGCATTTGGTGACCGGTACTATGGCTGCTGCAGGCGGTGCTTGGAATGCAGCAATGGTTGCAGAAGTGATATTTTGGCAAGGAAATGTTACCAAGGCAACCGGTCTTGGTTCGTATATATATACAGCCGTGGCTAATGGTGATGTGCAAGGCCATGTATGGGCAATAGCTGTTATGTGTGCCTATGTTGTGGTTATAAATAGATTGTTTTGGAATCCCTTATATCGTTATGTGATAAAGCATTACGCTAATATTTAAAGGAGTATTATGAGCGCAATAGTAGAAATAATTGGTGTAACAAAGACCTTTAAAAAAGATCATGGTAATGATCTTAAAGTACTAGATGCAGTCAACCTTACTATTAATAGAGGTGAAATAGTGGCATTACTGGGTACTTCAGGTTCTGGTAAATCAACCTTATTGCGTATTGTCTCAGGGCTGATAGCGCCATCTGAGGGTAAGGTTATTTGTAGTGGGCGAAAGGTTCAAGGGCCGGTGCCAGGTGTGAGTATGGTTTTTCAGAACTTTGCTTTGTTACCATGGTTAACGGTTTTAGGTAATGTTGAATTAGGTTTAGAGGCACTGGGTATTTATCCTGATGAGCGAAGAATACGTGCGTTGAGAGCAATTGATATGGTGGGGATGGATGGTTTTGAATCGGCTTATCCACGTGAGCTCTCAGGGGGTATGTGTCAGCGTGTGGGTATTGCTAGAGCCTTGGTGGTGGATCCACAAGTTTTATTGCTTGATGAGCCGTTCTCAGCTTTGGATATACTAACAGCTGATAACCTAAGAAATGATTTATTAGATCTTTGGCAACAAGGACGCACCCATACGGAAGCTATGCTTTGGGTTACCCATAATATTGAAGAGGCAGCTTCTCTTGCTGATAGGATTATTATTTTTGGTAATAACCCTGGCTGTATACGGCATGAAATGCAGGTTAAGCTTGCCCATCCTCGTGCTCATAATCAAGAGGCGCTGCAGTCTTTGGTTGAAGATATTTATCAATCTATTGTGCAGGTAAATCGTGTAGAGAAGCCTAGAGGACAGAAGTTTAAAACTATTTTGTTGCATTATCGTATTCCAAGGGTGGAAGTAGATAGTATGACCGGTTTAATGGAGGCTTTGATCTCTGAAGAGTTTAAGCAGGACTCTGAGCTATCTACTCTGGCTGAAGCTTTATATTTGGATTTAGATGAGTTAATGCCAGTGATTGAATGTTTAGAAATTCTTCACTTGGCTTATATTCATGATGGTACTGTTGCGCTCACAGAAGAAGGTAAGTGTTTTGCGGATGCAGATATTTTACAAAGAAAACAGATATTTGCTAAGCAGCTTAACGCTTATGTGCCTTTAGTACGTCATATCCTACGCATACTACGTGGTCGTCTGGATCAGACGGTAAGTGGTCAGCGCTTTTTAGTGGAATTGCAGGATAATTTGAGTGAGGATGCGGCGCAGGATGTTTTGAAGACGGTTATTGAGTGGGGGCGTTATGCTGAGTTGTTTGCTTATAATGATAACAGTGATACGCTTAGCTTTGAGGATCCAGAGTAATTTTTAAAGCTATGAATCTTGGTAAGCATGTTTGCATTGTGATAAGTTCTCTTGGATTTCTTTGTTATTAAAGAGGGCGCTGCCTAGTACTGCGTGCTGGACTTGATGTTGGCGTAGAAATGCTAATGTTGTTGGGTTAATACCGCCATCAATAGCAATAGAGAATGGCGTGTTTTTTTGCATCTGTCTTAGTTTTCTTAGCTGTTCTATGGCCTGTGTTTGGAATTTTTGTCCTGAAAAACCTGGGGTCACTGACATCAGTAAAGCATATTTGCTTTGAGCAAGTAGCTGTTGGTATTCTGCTAAGCTCTCTGTTGCACAAATGGCAATGCCTGCGTTTATGCCATGTTCTTGTATCTTTGTTATGGTGTTGCGTGGATGTTTGCTGGTCTCAGGATGAAAAAAAATGCGGCGAATCTTTAAGTTTTCAAGTTTAGATAATGCTAATGCCCTGTCTATATCACTAACCATGTAGTGTAGATCTATATGTAATTCGGGAAACTCTGTGTTGATAGCAGCAATAGTCTCTAGGTTTAAACCTAGGTTGTTGACATAGTGTAGGTCCATAATATCATAGTGAATACACTTAATGTTATGCGCTACTAGTGTTTTAAGTGCACTGTATAACTTTAGTGGGTGGGCTGCTAGTAATGATGCAGACCATTCTATAGTGCTCATGAGTTGAATACCTGGGATTTTTTTATGAGTTCATAAGCTTTTTTGATTTCATGTGTCTTATCATTGGCTGCTTTGATTTCAGTATCCGTGGCATTTCTTGCTGCTAATCTATCTGGATGGTACTTACTGAGTAGTTTTCTATACTTTTTGGTAACGGTTTCTATATTATCATTACTGTCGCTATTTAAAGTTCTATATGCCCACTGTAGTTGTTGTGAGTTGGACGTTGTTTGGTATGCTTGGTGTGTTTGATGTTGTTCCCAGTTTTGATCCTCTGTCTGTTGCCAGGTATTATGGTGTTGGAATATTTTTTGGCTGATATTGCTGGTAATGGTATGTAGTAGGGCGCGTTTTCGTTTAGAAGGTCGTCCGTCTGCATGGCCAACGCGGACAATATTTTGGATGATATTCTCTTGTTGGTGTGGATTAAATAGTAGATGCATGTGAATTTGTTGTAGTGCATTATGTAAGTTGAAATCTTCTTGTTTGCCTTTATTGAAGGCTTGTATGGCTTGCTTGCGCTGTTGTGTTGATAATTGCATGTCTTTGATGATTTTCTCGACTGTTTGTATACTTCTTGCACTTACTTTACCATCGGTCTTACTCACTTGTCCCATTATAGAAAAGATGGGCTCAATTATGCTATCGGTGTAGAAATGATTTTGTATGGTGAATAGCTGTTTAAAGAGGTATCTAAACAAAGAAAATATCTTTCTACCGCCTAAAAAACATAGTACTATGAAAAGAATGATGCTGCGATTGATCCAGAAAAGCATAGTGAAGCCGACCAAGATGGCTAGAAATAAATTTCTGGGAAATAGCATAAAAAACATAGTCATATTGCTAAAACAATGAGGCCATTATACACCTTTTATTGTTTTAAATCAGCAAATATGTTTTTTTTATTCGGTTTTTGCTATCCTTATCGTCTATACTTAGACCCTGTTAGGCCATTCTTTTTAAGAATATGGGTTTGTTTTTATGAAAAAACTGTTGCACAGACGTTTTGGAGGCTTGCTTCCTGTAGTGGTTGATTGTGAAACCGGTGGTTATAATCCACAGGAAGATGCTCTGTTAGAGGTTGCTGCTATTAGCTTGCGTTATAATGACGCCGGTATACTAGTGCAGGATCAAGTTTGGCACTATCATGTTCAGCCGTTCTCAGGCAGTCATATTTCTGCAGAATCATTAGAAGTTACCCAAATTAAGCCAGATCATCCCTTTCGTTATGCAATTAGTGAACAAGAAATGTTAACAGAGCTAACAGCGGCATTGCGTGAGAATTTACAGCAAGTGGGTTGTAGGCGGGCTGTTTTAGTAGGGCATAATGCTCAATTTGATTTATCTTTTTTGCAAGCAGCTTATGCTCGTGCAGCCATGCTTGGGCAAAGTCCTTTTCATCGCTTTACTACATTGGATACAGCTACTGTGGCTGCTGTTTGTTTGGGTGAGACGGTACTAGCAAGAGCTATGCGTAGGGCAAAGTTGCGTTTTGATGTTACTGAGGCCCATTCTGCTTTGTATGATGCAAAAAAAACAGCAGAGCTTTTCTGTAAGATTATTAATCGTTTGGATGATGTGTACTAATATTGTCGATAATATTGTTGATTAGTGCCGTGCTGGGTTTAGTATGTGTTGCTAGGCAGTGTTGATCTATTTTTTCTAAGATAGAAAATAGGGCGTGATTATCTCTAGGTGCATGTGTTTGTAACCAAGTAAGCATTTTGGTATTAAGTTGTATGCCTCGCGCTTGGGCGCGCCAACTTAGTGCTAATCTTTGTTGGTCTTCGTCTAATGAGGGTAGTTTAATGCTGGTAATGGCAGCAAGTCGTGAGCGTAAATCAGGAAGTTCGACACCTGTGTTTGCAACTGCATTATCAGAACTCATGAGCACTTTGGTATTGGTGCTCTTAACAAGTAAGCTGAATATGGCACGCTCCCAAGCTGCATTGCCAACTAAATAATGTATATCGTCAAGACAGACTAGATGATGACTGAGGTCATCTAAGATGTCAGGCGTATATTTATGTAGTTTTTTACAGGGTATATAACACCATTTGCTGCTGTGTTGTAGACAATAGGCTTTGAGTAGATGGCTTTTGCCACTACCTGAGGCCCCTATGAGGATATGGTGATGGTCTTGTTGCTGTATGCTTTGGCTGAGTTTATAGATGAGTTTTCTGGTGTATTCAGTTGCGGCGTAGAAGTTGTTGACGCTGGGTTGATTATCAGGATGTATAGGTAATGTTTTCTGTTGCATACTGGCGATTGAATGTTATGGTTTGTGTTTGTTCGTCGTACTCAATATAGTGTAGCAGCGGTGCTAGTTTTTTTATTAACGCTGTAGGGGGCTGTTTACTATCAAGTGAAATTTCGATAGCGTCTTTCTCTATACTGTTAACTTCTATATTAGTGTAGCTTGCTTGTTCTTGAAGAAATTTGCGTAAACTTTGTAATTCGCCGTAGGAAAATTCAGATAGTATTTTTAAGTGGTAGGAGCGTACTATTTTATCATAATAGTCTGAGCTTCTGCCGTGTAAATATAAAGATTGGTCAACCAGTCCTTTCAGTGCGTTAATTAATGTCTCATGCTCTGTTTGACCTTGTATAATAGGATGGTTTTCTTGGTGAATAGTCCATGCTATGTGGAAGCTGTCTTGTTTATGGTAGATGTTGCCTATGAGTACGCTTTTAAGTTGGTATTTTTCCATTAGTGCCTTGGCTAGTTCGCTGGCGTGAAGTTCTTTTTTCAGAGCATGATCGCTATGGCTGCCTTCGGGGAGAACTATGGGGGTCATGCGCTTGGCAGCTTGGCTGGCTAAAGCTTTTGCAAAGTAGCTATCTTTGTCCATAAGATAACTGTTTTTATTTTCAATTAACCAAAATAAACTAGGAGGTTTTGGGCTTGCTAAGCTTGGTTCATCGAG
>CACBGS010000006.1 GCA_902538855.1 uncultured Coxiella sp. | reverse complement strand
TTAGAAATAATACATATTGACCTACTCTCAAAAGAGATATATTTTGATAATATTAGACAATTGATACAAAAACTTAGACGAGACAAATTTTATGGACTTAAGCAAGAAAACTGAAATATCCAGCCATCACGCACAAGAAGATAGACATCATCAGATCATCGAAGCTTGCAAAACAGGAAACTACGATATATTACAGCACCTACTTAGCAGCGGTATAGATAGAACAGAAGACACTTGGTTAACATACATTATATTAGACAACCAACAGTTCCACTTACTAGAACTATTAGGTAAATTCGATATACAAACTCAAAATCCTGAAGAAAAACTCCTTCACGCCATACTGAGAAATGGTGAGAATATCAAGCAGATATTATCATCATTAGCTGATGATGCAACACATGGCATTGATATACTTAAAATTATACCTAGCTTGATACATTGTGGTATTCAAGGAAAACATGACTTAATCGAAGCAATCCTACAACCAGCCATCGCTGATAAAATATTAGCAGGCATAGGGGGACAATGTATTAATTTTAACCCAATATCACTGGGCAATTTCGCCAATTATGTTGCTGAATATATGAATAGCATGATCAAATATAAGACAGCAGACCATCTAAAATGTGCAAAGTTATTATGGAATTGGATAGCCTCCGAGCAGGTGTTTTCAAAAATAGATTATTTTGGTTATCCAAAAGCTTTTATGACGACTGATAATGAAAGTTTTATTAGCTATATGATCCGACCCATGCTAAAGAAAAAAGAACTAATACCATTCCTTGAGGAGTTAATAATCCCTTTTCTCAACATAGAAAAAGATAATCAAAATCATTTACACACAGACAACCCTGAAATAGTAATTCATAAGCATATCATACGTGAAATCTGCAAAGCATTTGAGTACTACTATCATTTAAACGATATTGAAATGATCGGTAAATTAGTTAATTTGCGACTTATGCCACAATATGAATATGAAAATTTCTTACATCACAAAAAAAACTATATCACTTTATGTCAACAATGTTGCGAAACAGGTAATAAACCTTTACTGGTAAAGCTACTTCAAGGTAATGAGCCAGGTTCAGAAATGAACTTTTATAGACAACTAAAACAAAACTTACACCCTAGATTAATATCAGGAGAAAAATTTTATAGTACAAAAAAATCTACATCAAATGAAGCTGAAGCAATATTCATACAGGAAAAGTTCAGCAGAAATGATTTTAATGGATTAACAAAAATAGCTGTAGCATATGGTCATATTGAAATATACAAATACCTAGAACAATTTCATATATTTGAATATGACATAAATACCTTACGCACCGCAATGCGTAGTGGCCAACCGGATATAAAAAATCATATTAATATTTATTACTATCATCTAGCAGATCTATCTAACGAGCTAGGAGACAATAATTTTGATAATATATGTAGACAATTATACCATAATAAACATATCACCCCTACACAATTTAAAATACTAGTGATTGGCTCATTTCTTCTAGACAGTCAATCTAAACCATTGTTTAAAGGGCAAAATGAACATAAATTCTCCTGGTATAATAGAGAAGATTCCATAAAACAGCCAGCCATATCACAAATTATTGCACAAGCAGTCAGGAAATTAGATACCGCAACATTTGATCTAATAGAGTTAGATTACAATAATGCAAAATCACTCGTAACACCAAGTAGCGGCCATCTAGGCTGGACTATTTTTGGTAAAATGCTTAATCGATTATATCAACCAATTGGCACTTTAAGTCAAACAGATATAGCACAAAGACTACCAGGTGTGGTCAGAGAGTTGTATTTAGCAATTGGCCAAAGCAACAGTCTACTAAATACTAATCATATCTTACCAAGCATGATTAATAGTATTTGGGGAATGCGAGAAAAAATAACCTATTGGGTAAATATCTATGATAGTTTAACTGAATTAATCCAACACAGTTTAACAACTCCTATGGTTCCAAACCCAGAACAAATACAACATATGACATTAGCCTTTAGCACTGAGATATCTCCACCAGTCTGGCTAATGGGTTATAAGTTACACATCATCAAATTTTATGCACAATACCAAGGCTCAAGAAGTGATCATACAGAGTTAGCTAATGCACATCTATACACAGCTAATTGCCATTACAGTCAAGTCAATCAAGAAACGCTAGACAGTATTCTAGATAATAAAGTAGAACTACCCTATAACAAAAGGTTGGATTGGATTGATGCGATATGGGAAATGAGGTGCTTTATTGACGATGTTCCAAAGACTATTAAGAAATTATATAAAAAAACAAACATGCATTCATATATATATAACAAAAACACAACCATGTTTAATAATCAAATACTAATTAAACTTGAAAGCAGTATTAACGACGATCCGAGTATCACACAAAATAAAATCTGGTTAAAACAAGGTTTGTATAGTGTCAATACAAATACCGAGCTTGACCAACAAGAACCCCAAGAGATAAAAGCTAAAATGTATAAGAATTACATTAGCAAACTAGGGGATTTTGCTAGATATTTAATGCAGAACAACCTCAGCAAACAATTTTTTTCTGAGAAAATATTAGGATTTTACATTACTCATGAAGCAGATTTATGCATCAAATGCGAATCATGGATGTCTACTTACCGCACTATACTATTCAATTTATTCAATACGCGTAAATTAAATATTAATTGTATTAACATTATACTCAGTTATATAATTCCGCTACCTACAAATCCAATGTACATAACACCAAAGCGTGGTAAACAATCATTTATCTCTGCTGAACACCTCTTGGAAAAGGTTATCGATACACAACAACTATATTTTACATGTAAGAATTCTAATCAAGTAGAAAATAAATATATAAATCTGCCTAATAATCTAGATACACACAACATGGACACACTAACTAAACAAGCCAACAGTATATAAACAGAGATTACAATCTCGTACAAAGATTATAAAGCATAAGTGCATCAAGCAGGCACGACTGATTCAGCCAGCTGGCTTAAAGCCTGCTTGGCCTCACGAATATGCCCTACTTGTATACAACGAATATTTTTAGGAATACTAAGTTGGTTCGCTGCTGGCATAATCACTGTGGTTATACCATGCTTCACCGCAGCCTGTAGGCGTGCCTGGCCTTGCTGAATAGGCCTGACTTCGCCATTCAAACCACATTCACCCACCACCATCAAACTACGAGGCAATACCCAATTATGTAAACTAGATACTATAGTCATTGCTAATGCTAGATCACTGGCAGTCTCCGCCACTTTTAAGCCACCCACTACATTAATAAACACATCACTAGCATGCGTAGCCACGCCAGCATGTTTATGTAATAGAGCTAATAGCATATTCACACGTTGTCCATCTAGCCCAACAACCACTCGACGAGGATTTTGGCCATGGCTCTCATCCACCAAAGCCTGAAGCTCAACTAATAATGCTCGACTACCTTCCCACAAAGCCATAACCACACTGCCCGATGCAGCCTTGGTAGCTTTACTCATAAATAATAAAGATGGATGCTTAACCTCACGCATACCATTTTCAAGCATAGCAAACACCCCAAGCTCATGTACTGCGCCAAAACGATTTTTTGATGCTCTTAATAAGCGATAACGACCACTTTGCTCCCCTTCTAGGTATAAAACAGTATCTACCATATGCTCGAGCACTCTAGGCCCAGCAACATGACCATCTTTAGTCATATGGCCAATCATAATAATACTAACACCATACTGCTTAGCAAGATGGGTAAACTGCAAAGCACACTCTCTGACTTGGCTAACACTACCGGCTGCTGAAGATAATTCAGCATACGCCATTGTTTGAATAGAGTCGATAACGACAATAGTTGACTTTTGCGCATGAATTGCCGCAAGGATACTGTCTAAATCAGTTTGAGCATACAGGTAACAATCATCAAGGTGCAAACCCATACGCTTAGCCCTAAGGGCAACTTGTTGCGGTGATTCTTCACCAGAAATATACAAAACTGGCTGTTTTTTTCCTAACTCTGTAAGTAATTGTAACAGCAGTGTAGACTTACCTACTCCTGGATCACCACCTAGTAAAGAAACAGAACCTTGTACTAAGCCACCACCAAGAACTCTATCAAACTCATCCCACCCAGTATTTACTCTTGTTAAGCTCTCAGCAGTTACCTCTTTTAAATTTACAACTTGAGCAGTTTTTAAACCAGCATAACCGACTTTAATAGCTTTTTTAGATACTGCAATAGGCTCCTCTACAAAGCTATCCCAACTACCACACTGAAAACATTTACCTTGCCATTTAGCCGAAGTTGCCCCACAGCTTTGACATTGAAATTGAGTATTTTTTTGTTTTGACTTAGACATAGCAGCATTCTAGTCAAAACAACTTTCACAGTCAATTACCGCTTCTTTTTATTCTACCGATAACAATATACTATTGATGGAATACACAATAAAAAACAAACAAGAACAATCACATAAAAAGCACACCCCAAAAAAAAGAAAAATATATATGAAAAATAAGCACTTGACGAATATTTCTTTTTAATATAACTTAATTCTTTTTATTAAGAACACAATATGCATAGCCCTAGACTATATAAAGACGTACTGATATTTATTTCTAAAGATGATCTATGGTCGAGCGATATAAGCGGCAAAAACCCTAGACGACTTACCCATGGACTAGGAATTATACGCAACCCATGTATATCACCTGATGGTAATTATATTGCTTTTAGTGCCACTTCTGAAGGTGCACAAGAAATATATATTATTCCCACACAAGGTGGCGATGCAAATAGGCTAACCTTTCTTGGACAACAAGCACAGGCTTGCACCTGGAAAGATAATAAACACATTATTTTCAGCAGCCATCATGATAGTCCTTTTAGAGAAAACTCACTTTATAATATCAATATTGATAGCCACACTATCAGTCTTATAAAAGTTGGCCATGCTAATAATATCAGCTACAACAACAGTGACGAAGCTGTTATACAGCGCTATGGCTATGGCTATACTAGCCTAAAGAGATACCAAGGTGGACTAGCAGGACAACTATGGATACAAAAAAAACAAGAAAACTTTAAGCTGCTAATCAATAAAAAACATAATCTCATTGCACCCATATGGCATCAACAACGTATATATTTTCTAAGTGATTATCAAGACCATGGCAATGTTTACTCTTGTGATTTAGATGGCAATGACCTACAACGTCATACCCATCATGAAGATTTTTATGTACAAAGCTTTCATATTGAACAAAAGCATATGGTATATGCAAAAGCTGGAAAATTATTCCATCTCAACCTAGAAAATAATATTGATCAACTTATACCAATAGAACAAGGTAGCACACACAATCCACAATACCAAAGAAAGTTTGCCAGTAATAATCTACGTTTAGAAGCAGCAATGATATCACCAGATGCTCAACACATCGCCATAAGTAATCGAGGCAGACTATTTTACATGCCGACCTGGCAAGGCGGAGCCTACCACCTAGCAAACAAACCACAACTAAGATTTAAAGAACTAGATTATGCATATGATAATAAATTATTAGCCAGTTGCGACCACGGCAAACATGACAGCCTCTATCTTTTTGATGATACAGCACCGCATGACTACACGTGTATAGACAAGCTAGACCTTGGCCGCATACTACATCTAAAAACTAGCCCCAACGGTCTACATGCATTGATAAGTAATCATAGACACGAACTACTATTACTAGATATTAAAAACAAAAAGCTCATACCAATAGATCAATCCAGTTACAACAGCATTCATTACTTTGATTGGGCACCAGATAGCAAATGGCTTGTATACAGCATAGCTAATAGCCATGAAACTGCTCAAATTAAATTATATCAGCTAAGTAGCAAAAAAATAACCGACTTAACCCAAGGACAATATCCTGACTATGCACCGTGTTTTGACACTCAAGGCAAATATATCTTCTTTATCTCACAACGCCATTACGAAGCACAGATGGATGAATTGCTATTTCAATATGGTTATAAAAACACCAGCAAAATCTATCTTATATGCCTTCAAAAAAACACTTCATCACCTTTTTTACATTTACCAAAAGCAGAACAGAAAACCGAGAAAAAGAAAAAAGAAGACAGCCAAGATGAAGATACAAGCAAACCGCCAAAAGACATACAGATTGACCTTGAAGGTATCAGCATGAGAACCACATGCTTTCCTATTCCTGCGGGCAAATACACCCTACTGCTACCCATAGAAGAAAAGCTTTTAATATTAGATAATTGCATTAGCGAAGCAGAGGATGAGGAAGAACAAGAATATGGAAAATTATCAGTATATAATTTCAAAGAACTACATTTTGAGACTCTAATTGAAGGTATCAGCAGTGCGGCTCTTTCAAAAGATCGTAAATCATTACTATATTACCACGAACAAAAACTACGTGTCATAGAAGCCGGCACCAAACCAGATAATTCAGACAATTCCTACAAAAATGGTGGTTGGATAGATATTGAACGCGCAAGAGTTGAAATATCACCAGAACAAGAATGGCCATTTATCTTCACTGAAGCATGGCGCTTACAAAGAGATTTTTATTGGGATAAAGACATGGGCGGCATTGATTGGGATGCAATCTATGAACAATATCTACCATTAGCTAAACAAGCACGAACACGTAGTGAACTGAACGAAGTTATCAGTGAAATGCAAGGCGAACTAGGCTGCTCACATGCCTACACCTGGGGAGGAGAAATGCCTAAACAAAATAGGTATCCCATAGGTCAACTAGGCTGTAACTTTAGCTATGATAAGAAAAAAAACCATTACACAATTACTGCTATATACTCCGGAGAATATGGAGATAACTATTATTCCTCACCCTTACTGCAACCTGATGTGAATATACAAGAAGGCGATAGCATCATTGCTGTTAATGGACAAACAGTAGATGCCAATACGCCACCAGAAAAACTACTTATTCACCAATCTAATCGCTATGTTATTCTCAGCATACAACCAAAAGATCCTAAACTACCCATATGCCATAAGCACGTTAAAACACTTAGCAGTACTAAACCACTACTCTATAGAAGATGGGTTGAACGCAACAAAGCTTATGTTGCAGAAAAAAGTAATGGCAAGTTTGGATATATCCATATACCAGACATGTCAAGAAATGGCCTCACAGAATTTTATCGCAATTACCATCAATGCTATGACAAAGATGCTCTCATCATTGATGTAAGATACAACGGCGGTGGTCACGTCTCTAGTATGATATTACAAAAACTAGCAATAGCACGCTTTGGCCTTGACTTTACCCGCTGGCATGGCGCTGCCTTTTCATACCCACATGCTGCACCGCGAGGTAATATGGTTGCGCTATGTAATGAAAATACCGGCTCAGATGGCGATATATTTAGCTACGCTTTCAAAAAACTTCAATTAGGCAAACTCATTGGTACGCGAACCTGGGGCGGCGTTGTCGGTATAAACGTTAGAAACCAACTGCTTGATGGTGGCGTTACGACCCAACCTGAGTACGCAGTTTGGTTTCAAGAAGCTGGTTATAGCATAGAAAACTACGGCGTTGATCCTGACGAGGTAGTTACCATAACACCGGAACAAGCAGCTATTAAAGCCGATCCACAGCTTGACCAGGCTATAGCAGAACTGAGCAATTTACAAAAAAGTAAACAACCAGCACTTGAGCACACAGTAAACCAAACAAGCAAGCCCTCACGCAAAGCCAAAAAGCTACCAGAATTAGCTTGCTAAAAATATTTTCTAAATATGTTAGATATGAAAAAATTTAACAAAACAAGAATCTTTGCATTAAGTAGTCTCAGCGAAAGAGACTACTTAATTGCAAATAATATTGCACAATATCTTTGCAAAAAATTTCTCAGCCTTGGACAAGCCTGCAAGGTAAATAACATAGAATATGACAAAGAATTAACTACAATAACAAAAGATATAGTCTCGAAATTACAACAAGAAACCCATCATATATTTATCTTTGTTGATAGTGGTATATTATACGACGAAAGGAATATTATATTAACTGCAGAAATCAAAGCACAGTTTCAAATAACAGCTACATTGATTGTAAAAGAATTAACCATCAATAACTTAAAGAAAATTACTCTCGCACAATATGACTATGTCTACGTAGCTAATAAGATAAGCAACAAAGACATGATAGAAAAAGCTTTTAGTACAGTTACGCAAACACAGCTTATCAGCATAAGTGAATATCCACATATATATACACAAAATGTGCTACAACATTATTTTGAACTTTATATGGATCATATTCCCATATCAGAAAAATACCTTGTTGTAATAGTCTATAATACATTCAATATTTCGAATATGTATGATTATGACATAGCAAACAACAAACTATCTTTAGGTATCAATGCTGGTGAAATAGCAAAGAATAATAAACGCCATACCCTGATATACTGCAACTCAAATAAGTCGTATTTAGATATAAATTTACAAGCTTTCCATACTGGTTTTGCAGCTACCCACAATAACTTTGGCTGTACAACATTTCCATATTTTGCTGAAAATACTGAGTTCATCTATGCTCTATTATGGATTTGTAAAACTATGGATACCATATTACTAATACCATCACACTATGGTAGATACCTTAGAGAAATAGTTGATAATATTCCTCGTGAAAATATATATCTATACGATTGCCCAAAAGATAAATTTGCTAGCACCGACCAGTCTACTAACGTTGCATCCATAATAAAGAATCATGGCTTATTCAATATTAGGGATCTATTCACTAGCGTTAAAAAACAACAAAAACCCCTACTACAAGATTATAAATCAGCAACTGAGACTATAGGTGATCACATTCATACAGTCTCTACAAAGAACAACTATACCCCAGCGTAAAAGCCATAATATTAATTGTACAATTAACAACCACACTAGAAAATCTAAATATATAAGAAAGAGTAACCTCATAATCAGCAGCCAGTTTTTCAAAGTAATTGTAAAAAAAACAGCAATTATAGAAAACTATGCTATACAAAAAGTGATTACATTACTTGGACCACACTTATGCTTCTTTCATTACTGGCACTTTTATTTGCTTTTGCAGTTCTTGCAGAAATGACTTTATTAGTTTTTTACCCTGATTGTTTACTAAAATGGTGTAAAGTAATCTTTGCATGGGTAGAAGAAAATTATCTACTCAGCCAAATATTATCTATTGGCACTGTGGTACTCAGTGGCATGATAATAGCAAGCGTAACCAGCTTTGAAACTCTAGTTGCCTCTGGTTGGTTCTGGGTATGCTTCTGCTTAGCAATATTACAACCCATATATGCACAAAAAACCATCAGCAAAATAGTTGACACAATCATCACTGATACAAAAGTACAACAGCACCTTAATATGTATCTTGTAATTAGTGTTGCACTTGCATTAGCAACAATACTATACCTTATCAATCCAATGTGGTTGTTTGTATAAACAGCACTCTCCCCTAGTACAAGGTAGCGCAAAACAGCCTACCTTGCTACTAGGTTTTTTATGTTAAAACAAAAATCTAACTATAAAATGACCCAGTATAAAACTTAGTAAAAAAAAAATAAAAAAATTCATGCAATCTTTTAAAACTGTGCTATACCCAGAATGAAACACAACTTGGAACATTTATGCTACTCTCTTTACTCGCACTATTATTTGCTCTAGCAGTATTTACAAAAATAGTTTTATTCATTTGCTACCCTAAAAGCATGTCTAACTACAGTAAACAAATGAACACTTGGATTACTAGTAACTTTATGATGAGTGAGGCAATCTCTGTTGGCGCAGTGGTCCTTGTTGGCATGATATTATCTGGACTAACTAGTTTTACAACTTTAGTAGCAACAGGCTGGTTTTGGTCTTGTGTATACATGGCTATGCTACTACCAATTCATAGCAGTAAAAACATGGAAAAACTTGTCACTGCAATGATCAATGAAAGTAAAACACAAATACATTTTAAAATGTTTCTTATCATAATCGGTGCCTTAGCATTTGCAACGATTATATATATAATCAACCCTCTTTGGTTATTCTAAAACTAAGAAGCAAACAATATTAATAGTTGTATTAAGTAGCCAAGCTAAAAACTTGGCTACTTTACGTATACAGGTATATTGACTAAAAAATTAAATACACATACCATATAAATTATTCCTATTAATTTATGCAGCATGCCAGTAACTGCCCAATCTTTGCTACTAGTACTTGTTATGTCGTTCACATTATACGGCTGCAATCATAAACCACTTGCAAAACCAACTATTATAATACCCGATGATGTAAATAGCTACGTAATAAATAATGAGAAACAAGTAGCTAATCTAAAACCAAACACACAAAAGAAAATTTTTTGGTATACCGCAGTAAATAAAAAAAGTGAATACAGTCTTGTATTTATACATGGATTTGCTGGATCAAGACTAGTACAAGAACCTGCTCTTTCAAACCTTGCGCATAAATTTAAAGCTAACTACTTCGCTACAAGAATCAGAGGTCACGGACAGCCTAGCCAACATATTCATGAGGCAACTGCTGAAAACTGGCTATATGATACCCAAGAAGCTCTAGAAATAGGAAAAAAAATAGGTAAAAAAGTAATTGTTGTTTGTCATTCTACAGGATGCCCCGCATTGATTAAACAACTCAGTGAAGAACCGCAAGAATACTACCATAGTGCTATACTACTCTCACCTAACTACGGCCCTAAAAACACTCTCTCTGAAGCTCTACTTTGGCCAGGAGGGTTAGATCTAGCTAAAAAAATCCACGGACCAAAAAGCCGTATAGGTAAAAGTAAACTCAACAAAGAAGAAATCAAACTGAAAAAGCTCTATCAAAATAAAATAGATGCTACGGCAACAGAGATCTTCCCATTAGAGGCAGTCCAACATGTTATGCATGTAGTTAATCAAGCACGTAATATTGATAACGATAGTATTCGCATACCTATGCTAATAATTTACTCCAAGCATGACTTATCAGTCAGTCATAAATTAATCGATAAATACACTAACAAATACCACAATGCTAAAATCAGTAAAATATATACAGCACCCAATAGTCTTGACGTATCTAACCATATACACATAGGTCAATTTAGTGATCCTAGTGCTAATAAAGCCATCCTCAAACTAATGCAAAAATTTATTAATCAGCCTGAAAAAAGTTTTAGCGCGAATTTATAGAAATAATTGCATAAAAGTATTGAAATACTAGTAGCAAATGTAGTATAAAATAACCTTTAAAATTAGACACTTTAGCGCACATACAAAAAAAAGTGAACATAAGTATTGTATAACAAGCAACATAATTTTATTATGCCCAAACAACAGGTAATTTCTGTAGGTTTTAGAGCGTATAAATCATGTCAACCAACATCATAGAGGGCAATGAAAGACTGTATTAGCACATTTTTACTTGGATGTATTTTAGCATCCATTACCAGCATTGCTTGCGATATATTTACCCCGTCATTTCCGAGTATGGCAATTTTTTTTGATACCAGTGCAGATCAAATACAATTGTCCATGAGTATTATGATGGCTGGCTGTGCTTTTTCACAATTAATCTATGGACCAATATCAGAAGGTATTGGTAGAAAAAAATCTCTGCTTATAGGCCTTAGCTTATCAATAATAGGTAGTAGCATATGTTGTGTCGCAAAAAGTTTATTGACTCTTAATATCGGCATACTCATCATGGGCATTGGCGTTGGCTGCGGCTCATTATACAGATGTATATTTAGTGACTGCTACAGCGGCAAACAATTATCAGAGCGCGGTGCATATGCGGCACTAATGTATAGTATTATGATACCATGCGCACCACTACTTGGTGGCTATCTTGAAGAAAACTTCTATTGGCAAGCAAACTTTATTTTTTTACTGGCAAGTTTTATTTGCTGTACCATTCAGGTATTAATTGGTTATAAGGAAACTAACCATCACTTACATCCAAGCAGACTAGAACTACACTATATCAAACGCATCTACAAACTGATCTTAAGTCATACACCATTCAGGGGCTACGCCTATTGTACAATGCTAACCATGCTGGGCTACTTTGCATGGATTATCACCTTACCCATATTTGTTATCACCAATGCTGGTTGGTCACCTTCTGAATTCGGCCTAATGATGCTATATGTAACACTAACATCAATGATAATTGGAGGATTTTTAAATTCTCTTGCTATAAAATACTTTGAAATATCCACTATATTCAAATTCGCATGGACTCTAATGACTTTATCTGGACTAACACTCATAGTCTCTGAGTACTACTATGGTTTTAATATAGATATTATTATCGCATGTATGTTTGTTTATTTTCTTGCATCCTCATTTCTATGGCCCAACTACTACATAGAAGCATTTGCACCCTTTCACGAACAATCTGGTTATGCTAACGCAGCCTACGGTAGTTTACAGTTACTAGGTTCTAGCCTATCTGCATTTATACTAGCACCATTACCTGAAAGCAGCGCTACTGCACTTGGATGTATTTTAACCATAACTAGCGTCTTATGCTGGCTTAATTACACTTTGAAGATAACCATGTATATCAAAAAAGAAAACAGCTGATTAATTAGCAATAAGTTATTGACTAATATATGTTTTATATTTAAAATATATATTGTTAATAATTTATTAATATATAATAATATAATATCCGAGGATAACACTGATGAACGCACTAAAGAAATGGCCGCACTCACCGCTGCTTACGATTATTATGATGATACCGTTAGTATCATTTTATTCCTTTTCATTAGATTTATATATCCCTTTACTACCCAAAATTGGACATGATCTTAATAGCTCAATGCAGCAAATGCAATATACCAATAGTCTATTCATGTTGTTTTGTGGTATTGGACAATTAGTTTTTGGGCCATTAAGTGATAGATATGGACGCCTAAATGTTCTACAAAGTGCCATAGCCATATTCATTACTGCTAACTGTATCTGCTATTTCGCAACCAGCTACAATGCTCTCATTCTAGGCAGAACATTACAAGCTATTGGATCATGCGGCAGTTATCTCTGTTGCTTTGCAACCATAAGAGATATTTACGAAGACGATAATGATAGTGCAGCAATGTTCAGTTACTTAAATATATCTAATTCTATATCTGCCATTATTGCACCTTCTCTAGGCACCATAATCGGCAGTCTATTTGGCTGGCAATACATATTCTCAACCCTGGCCATAAGCTGCGCACTAAGTTATTGCTGCTATAGAATATTAGCTGTAGAAACAGCACCGAAAACGGCAGATAACAAACAGATAATCAATGAATACATACGTGTATTTAAACATGTTAATTATCAATTATTCACATTACCAGCAGCGATAGGCATTGGCACCTTCTTTGCATACTACTGTATTTCATCCTATCTTTATATAGAAGTAATGGGCTTTAGCACACTTGAATACGGGATGCTCTATGGAACCTGTGGCCTTGCGTTTTTCATTGGCAGCTATGTTTGTGGACAAAGTATCATGCGTGTTGGTATTTTAAACACATTATTTATAGGCCTTGGTTTTCATGCCCTAGGTGCTATTTATTTACTTATTTGTTATTGGCTTACCTCTAGTGTAAGCATACTATGTATTCATCCTGGGATATTACTTATGATATGGGGCGCTGCTTTTATGGTTGGCGCTGGCATCGGTGGCACCATGGCACCATTCAAAGATATACCGGGCACTACTTTTGCTATGATTAGCTGTTATAAGTTTTTGGCAGCACACAGCATAGGCGACTTGGTAGTGCATTATTATGATAACACAATATTATCCTTGGCAATCATTACACTGACGTTAAATATAATCAGCAGCCTATTACTATGGGCCTTCCAAAATGGCATAGTTTATAGCAACGCAGTAAAAAACATGAAGACAGCCACTTCGTAAAAAAACACATTTACACAAACACATAAACATGTTATCATATTCACAAATTTATTGGAATTTATCACAGCATGCAAGCTAGTAGCCCCTCTAAAAAAATGGACTTTTGGGCCATTTTAGCTCTTGTAATTGGTAGCCAAGTCGGTTCTGGAGTATTTGTATTACCAGCAAGCCTAGCACCATTCCACGGCTACGCTCTTATAGGCTGGATTTGTTCTGGTTTTGGCGCCATCTTACTTGCAAGAGTATTTGCTGAACTGGTAGAGCGTTTTCCAAAAACAGGCGGAGCCCATGTTTTTGTTGATAAAGCATTTGGAAGAACAGCCTCATTTTTCACAGGATGGACCTATTGGCTTATTTCCGCAGTCAGTACCGCTTCAGTTATTGCTACAGCTATAGGCTACTTAAGTCCAATTATTGGCATGCCATCTATTTACGCAGCTATTCTCTATCAAGTTATATTATGCATTATAATCACATTATTAAATTTACAAGGCGTATATACATCAGGAAAATTTGAAACATTACTTGCTATCATCAAAGTATGCACTCTTGTGCTACTTCCAGCATGCGCACTAACACTGCTTAATAGCGAGTATATAAGTTTTAATACAGGAGATGAACTCAATAGCCTTACCAGTATCACCAAAAGCTGCGCTCTAACCTTTTGGGCATTTATTGGCCTCGAAGCAGCAACTGCACCTGCTGAGTCAGTAGATAACCCTAAAAAAATATCCCTATGGCTATTACCATTGGCACCTTAACAGTACTAATACTCTATCTAGTAAACTCAACTGCACTTATGGGCCTAATCCCTAATAACGAGCTGCAACAATCACAAGCACCTTACGTACTAGCTGCACAATATGTATTCAGTGGTAACTGGCACCAATTATTTGCAATTTTTGCCGTTTTAGTTTGTCTTTCCAACATGAATGCCTGGTTTCTTACTAATGGACAAATAGCATATGGTATAGCCAAAGATAAACTACTACCCAAGCTATTTACCCAAACCAATCAACACGGGGCACCAACCTGGGGAATTATTATATCTGCAGCCATCAATATACCCATTATTATCGCCAGTGCCGATGCCAATATAGCCAATCAAGTAGCCACTATAATCGAGCTTTCTGTCACTGCTTATCTATTCATCTATACCCTCTGCTGCCTAGCACTGATCAAAGTAGTCTATGAAGAACAGAAAAACATTGTTAACCTGCCATGCTTTTACGCAATAACAGCCTCATTATTCTGCCTTACCCTACTTATCAATAGTCCTTTGATGCATATTGTGATATGTCTCTTAATCACTGCCAGTGGTATTCCGATTTATCTAAACCTAAAACAAGATATAACTCCCACTTAACAAATTTTTTGACTAAGATCTGTTAAAAAGCTAGTATATTCAAAACTACTATGAATATAATATGCTAACAACTATAATCGACAACATCCACCTACAAGCCCTTATATTAACTCAGCACATACTTAAAAACATAGAACTAAGTATAAATACTAAAATATTTATACTTGCAGAAAGTATATTCAGCAATCAATTCTTCCATATTAGCATAGGCATATTAGTCATAATGAGCATTTATGACGAAATGAGAGAGCAACAAGGATACAAAAAACTATTTGGCATCGAGGATAAAATTAATAAGCTAGTTAATAGTATACAGGCCCTAGTAGGCAAACTACAAAGCTATTTAGGAAGCAACAGCAAAAGCAATATACCGAGCAAAGCAGCAAACCGAGCCATTATAAAAAAACCACCCGCAATAAAACTTACCTACCCAAAAGCTGAGCATATTCCAAAACTTAACCAAAGCGTGTATTACCCTATTCATTTAGCAACAAAAGACATACAAAAGTTGAAAAAATCTCTTGAAGAAATGGAAACAACCGAGCCTATTTCTTGGCTATGCCCCATTAGCCTATCTATATTAGAATTACCCATAAAACTTATTGGCACAAACACAGATGGCACAAACACATATGGGCACATTTGTGCTAACTCACTAGGACCCAACAATGCCATCAACCTACCTAAATGTATAAAACAACAAACAGATATTCTCAAAAAGTTATGCAGAACAAAACTAGGCAATAAAATACCAACCAATAGAGCAAAAATTATCCACGCCAGCATAGACCAAGAGCAAATAAAACAAATGAATCAAGCAATAGCTACTATATGCAGAACAGGTATATTACCTGATAAAAATAAAATTCAAGGACTACCACAATACCAGAGTTATATTAATTATAACCCAAAGAATAGAACAACCGCAGAAGTACAAAAAATAAAATCTGCTATAAAAAAACATTTCCCACAACTACTATGTCCACTAAGCAAAGAACTACCACTCTGCCCAACTAAAATAACTAAGGAGGATAGTAGCTATACTGGATACTGTTATGAACAGGAAAAAATAAATGCATTCATCAAGCAATACCAATGCAATCCCAGAGATCATAACAAGCTAAACATGGATGACATTGCCATCGACTACGAACGTATAGATGATATCCAACACCTACTTATGGATCTTGAGAATATTGGTCACATTACATACCTAGATAATAAAACCAAGCAAGAGAATTGTCTTAAACTAACAGATATACTAAATCCTGCTAGACCTGAACCAAGACAACACAGAGACCTTAGACAGTAGCACAAAAATAAGCATGGTAGTTTAAGTTTAGCCCAATACTAAGCTAAACTACCGACCTCAGTATCTGCTAAGTAAGATAATAAAGCAGATACTACATGTGTAGGTGAATTCTCAGATAAAAGTTTACCGGCAACCGTTTTAAAACTTTTACAATCCACATCAGATTTCATATAACTATCTAAATCTGCTAACATCTGCTTTTTCTGGTAATCTTGTACATCCTGTTCACTAGGAATTTTACGCTTCGTCACTTGTAACTTATTAATACGCTGGATAAAAGACCAACTACGCATCTGATTATTCATTACTAAACTGATGGCAACACCTTTCTGACCAGCACGACCCGTACGACCTATTCTATGTACATAAGACTCTGGACTCTGACCAAGAGAATAATTGATAACAGTATTAAGACCCTGTACATCAATACCTCTAGCGGCAACATCAGTTGCAACCAATATTTTACATTTACCCTGGCGAAATTGATTAAGCACCTGTTCACGCTGTCGCTGCTGTATATCACCATGAATCGCTTGCGCATAATAGCCATTGGCTTTAAGCTGCACAACAACCTCATCAACCTCTTTACGCGTTTGCGCAAACACAACCCCATAAAAACTCTTTTGCATCTTGATAATACGTAATAAACATGAAAGTTTATTTCTAATATTTACTTCATAAAAGTACTGATCAATGGAAGCTAAACTACTTTTTGTAGCTTGAACTTCAATAAACACATGTTTAGAAAGATAACGCTTAATTAGAGATTGCATACGCTTTGGCATAGTAGCAGAAAACAAATATATACGTCTTTGTGCATTAGTTTGCGCCAATATAGTCTCTATATCTTCAACAAAACCCATATTTAACATCTCATCAGCTTCATCTAGAACAAAATGTGCTACAGACTGTAAATCTAACGTTTGTCTACGCAAATGATCCATCACGCGTCCAGGCGTACCTACAACTATCGTTGCAGACTTCTTTAAAGCTTTAATCTGCATAGACATAGATTGGCCACCATATACGGTGACAATAGAGCACTTTTCACCTGCTAGAAACGTTTGTAGTGCTTTACTGACTTGAATAGCCAGCTCTCTTGTAGGCACTAAAACACAAACTTGTGTTTTAGTTGAGTTATTATCAATCAGATCCAAAATAGGCAAACCAAAGGCTGCTGTCTTACCTGTACCTGTGTTAGCCTTGGCCACAACGTCATCTTTTGATGTTAAAATCAATGGTATAGATTTTTGTTGTATTGGGGTTGGCGTTGTAAATCCTTGTTTTTGCAAACATGCTAACCTGGTAGGAGATAAACCAAGATCCTTAAAATGAGACATATAGGTGCTGACCTTTCATTTTTATTAAAACAACATTATATCATAATATTAATCCATTTACACGCTTTAATTATTCTTTACCTCTTAAAAATCATTTTACCCTAATATTTTAATCCAATATCGGCTTTAACTGAATAAATCAGCGCCCTGAATACTTGTATTTAGACCACTGTTGATGGTACATTGTGCACAAGTAACAAAACGAAACAACTTATGCCTGAATTAACTATGGAAGAAATTGTATCCTTGTGTAAAAGACGCGGATTTTTATATCCAAGTTGGCAGATTTACGGTGGTCTACAAGGATTATATGATTATGGCCCTATGGGTGCAGAGTTACGCAAGAATCTACAAGATACCTGGTGGCGAGATATGGTACATATGCGCAACGATATGCAAGGATTACATAGCAGCATTCTAAGCCATCCTAAAGCACTACATTACTCAGGCCATACTGATACATTTAATGACATGATGATAGATTGTCGAAAATGCAAAGCACGCTGGCGAGCTGACCATGAGCAAGCTTGTATTTGTAAAAGTGAAGATAAAGATCATACACCGCCAAGACCCTTTAATCTCATGTTTAAAACACAAATGGGACCTGTAGCCTCAGAAGATCAAATCAGCTATTTAAGACCAGAAACTGCACAAGGGATATTCACTAATTTCAAAAACGTTACTGATAGCCAAAACACTAAACTACCATTTGGTATAGCGCAAATTGGTAAAGCATTTCGTAATGAAATAACACCGCGCAACTTTATATTTCGGGTTAGAGAATTTGAACAAATGGAAATCGAGTATTTCGTACCGCCCTCACAAGATAATAGCTATCATAATTACTGGGTAAACGAACGCTTTAGATGGTGGCAATTCCAAGGACTTAGCACCAAAAACATGAGCAAAGAAACCCAAGCAACATCTGAACTTGCGCATTACGCCAAAGCATGTGTAGATATACTCTATCACTACCCGCACGGTACTGAAGAACTTGAAGGTATAGCTAATAGAACCGATTACGACCTAGGATCACATTCTAAAGAACAACAAAGCCTTAATATAAAAGCAAACATCAAAATTAACAGTGATAGTACCCAACGCTTAGCCATGCAAGATACAGAAAGTAAAGAATGGTTAGTACCCTATGTTATTGAGCCCTCTTGTGGCGTCGATAGAGGCATTCTAGCACTACTCACCGAAGGCTACACCAAAGAACAAATTACAGAAGATCAAACTCGTTTGGTTCTCAAGCTAAAACCACATCTAGCCCCTATCAAAGTAGCTATTATACCATTAGCAAAAAACAAACCCAGTCTGGTTGATTATGCCAAAGATCTACAACATCAATTACAGCAGCACATAAGAGGCCCTGTCGTCCTTGAGAACAGTGGCAATATAGGGAAGAACTATCGTAGACACGATGAAATTGGCACACCTTGTTGCATTACAGTAGACTTTGATACTTTAGCAGACACATGCACAGATGCCAGCCTCATAGACACAGTGACAGTACGTGATAGAGATAGCCTCGAACAAACAAGAATTGCAGCAAAAGATCTAATCAGATATTTAGAAGCCACCTATTTTGACTACAACTACATCCCCAACCCCCTTGATAGCTATGAAGAATAAATCGATATTCCAGCTTATTGCCGACAGCCTCATACATCTGTATTATTCTTTTGCAACCTACCTATATACCATATACATATCAGTTGACATACAACAACAACAGTTAAAAGTATATTATAAACAAAAATTACTACACACTATGCCAATAAGCACCGGTAAAAATGGTACTGGGGAAGAAGAAGATACTGGAAAAACACCTAGAGGCTGGCATGAAATAGCTGAATACCATGGGGAAAAATGCGAAGCTAATACTTACTTTATCGCAAGAATTGCACAAGGACAGTACAATAATGAAAGCTGTGACATTGAAGATGTTATTCTATCGCGCATTCTTTGGTTAAGCGGCAAACAATACTGTAATAACAATACTAAACGGCGTTATATCTACGCCCATGGTACTAATGAAACGAGCAGCCTTGGCATTAAAGCACAATCCCATGGCTGTATTCGCATGCATCCTAACGATATTATAACCTTATTCGATTTATGCCACCAAGCGCACCACAAAGGCATAAAACCACTAATCTACACACATGATCAAAATAATAGATACAGCTGGCAAAAATTAATATACAAGCTATAAGTAATACAAACTTAGCTCTACATAAAACATTTAGCAAATTAAATATACCGTCAAATTATAGACAAAACCAATCTTCGCCAAAGATATCTTGGCAGAGCAGATACAGCATGTTAATATTATGTTCATATTATTTAATCCTGGATGCATGAAAGTTGTCAGCACATTGCACGATCTAACACAGAAAGTCGGCGCAAACAACAAAGCTTTTCCCAGCTTACCAGTATTTAAGCAAGCTTCTGGCTCGCGACTATATGCTGAATCAGGTAAAGTTTTTATTGATCTAGCATTTACTAGCAGCTCAAATCTACTAGGACATAACATAGCTAGTATACATCAAGCATTAACAACAGCACCCCCAAACTTACCGCCACTAATATCCCGAACTGAAAACCATCCTCTTATCGAGAAAATATATCAGCAACTCTATAAGCTATTACCTAAAAACCATCAAGTAAGTTTTATATGCAACCACGAATCTCAAGCAATAGATACAGCACTTAAGCTTGCTTATCTTTACTGGGAAAAACAAGCCAACCCTGACAAAAACCAATTTATCGGCTTCGCACATGGTCACCACGGCTATTCACTTGGCGTATCTTCACTTAATGCCTCAAACTTAGACCATCAACCACTAGCACCATTAGCCCCCACATGCGAACTAATACCATATCCTAATACTTGGCTTGGCGATGCTGTTATAGAGCACAAAGAACAACTAGCCCTACAAAGACTAGAACAATATCTTGCTGAGAACCATCATAACTGCTGTGCATTTGTGATGGAACCACTAATACAAAGCAATAGCGGCATGCAAATATGTCGACCTAGCTTCCTAGAATCTGTTTGTAAACTTATACAATCCTATGATTTACTCATTATTGCTGACGAAAGATTCAGTGGCCTCTATAGATGCGGCAGATTTCTAGCCAGTGAACTGTTATCTATTACACCTAATATCACAGTCTTAGGCAGCAGCATCAATAATAATATACTACCCTGCGGCATGGTAATAACCGATAACAAAATACGACAAGTTTTAAACGAAAAATTACAAAATCCAGAATTTAAAAAAATGCATGGCCATCAGAGCAACCCCCTCACAGCAACAGCTATTAGTGCCACTCTAGATATCCTTGAACACAATGACACCCAAAAACACTTGGGTGAATTGTATAAACTTCACGAATCCAAGCTACATTGGTTAATGCGCAAACCCATAGTTAGAAATATACGATTCTTAGGCGTAATAGGTGCATTTGATATTATCTGTGAGCGTCATAATCAACAACAAGCACTGCAGTATTGGTTCCAACAAGCTAGCATGGACAATCAATTACTACTAGCCACACATAAAAGTAGTGTCTACATACTACCACCCTATTGTATGTCCACATCAGATTTAAATGATACCTATGAAAAAATTGATAAAATACTAGAAACCTTACCACTACACTATATAACGCCCTATTCTGGGGAGTAAAAGCTTTTATTGAAAAATGCTACAAAAATTAAAACTATCATGCTACTATGAAAACATTCTAATTAAGCAGACAATATGTTCACACTAGGTATTATTTGTGGTGGGCCAAGCCAAGAAAGAGGCATATCACTAAACTCAGCACGTATTATTTTAGATCATGTAGACAAAAAAAACATACACATACAAGCCTACTTTGTTGACCAAAAACTGCGTTATTACGCTATCCCCTCATCACAATTGTATTCTAATACACCCGAGGATTTTGATTTTAAAATAGACCAAATAAGTAATGAGCTAAACGAATCAGCTTTTATAGCAAGCTTAAGTGAATGTAATTTAATATTCCCAGTTATTCATGGCAGTTTTGGTGAAGATGGCAAATTATTCAAGCTACTTGAACAACATAATATTGCTTTTGTCGGCAACCCTAGTGATACTTGCAAAAATATATATGCCAAAGACCGCGCATATCAAACATTAGCCAAACACAACTTTCCTACATTAGCATGGCTAGCAATAACACAAAAGACCAGCCCTCAAAGTATAACTGACTTCTGGCAAAAACACATAGGCAATAGGAAAGCAGTGATAAAACCTAATCATGGCGGCTCTTCTATTAACGTTTTTGTCATAAACAATCAGAAAGAACTACAAGAAAAATGCCAACACTTATTTAATATATATGAAACTATTATTATTCAACCCTATCAGATGGGCCCCGAACTAACTATAGTTGTTTTAAATAACGCAGGACAAACTATAGCCTTGCCTGCTACCGAAACCGAACTAGACCAAGCCATGGGCATTTTTGATTATCGTAGTAAATACCTACCCACAGATGCATGTAAACACTTCACACCACCAAGGCTTAACGCAGTAGAATTACAGCAAATCAACCAACGCGCTATCGCTATCTTTGACCAACTTAAATTAAGAGATTTCGCAAGATTCGATGGTTATTACTGCCCAGAAAAAGGCTTTATCTGCAACGACATCAACCCTTGTAGTGGCTTCGAAGAAAATAGCTTTTTTTTCAAACAAGCAAGCTACTGTGGACTTACCCATAAAAGCTTATTGGCATTACTAATAAGCCAAGCCTGCAAACGCCAAGGCCTAGCAACACCAGCACAAAGTCATAACAATAATAGCAACAAACAAAATGTCTATGTTATCATGGGCGGCGACAATGCCGAACGACAAGTATCTTTAATATCAGGTCGCAATGTCTGGCTTAAATTACTTGCCTCAGATAACTACTATCCAACCGCAGTCTTCCTAGACAAGGAAAAAAACGTATGGCAACTACCATACGCCATGTTTTTACATCATACCTGTGAAGAAGTCATCCAAGCTATACATAACGCACAACAACAATCTCCTGAGGTTACAAACCTAATAACACAATGCGCCAAACAACTAGGTATCAACAGCAGTAAACTTAGCATAGATAAAAAGCCACTTACGGCCTTTCTTAAACAAGTAGCCGCAGAGAAAGCATCCATTATGCTTGGCCTGCACGGTGGCTTTGGAGAAAACGGTCAATTACAAGGCCTTCTTGAGCAATATCAAATACCCTATAATGGCTCGGATGCAAACGCCTCAGCACTATGCATGGATAAATATAAAACACAACAACAATTAGCCAAATACCCGCATCCTCATATCCAAATCATTAAGCAAATATGCATACAAAGATCAGATTGGGCTAATTGGGATGCTAAAGATGCAGAAAACTTTTGGCAGCATATACAAGAACAGTTCCATAATAGCAATAAACTTATCATCAAACCACGCTGTGAAGGTTGCTCATCCGGCGTAGTTATACTCACCAACGCAACAGATTTATTCAATTACCAGCAACTTGTCGAACAAGAACAAAAACTTGCTAAAGCACATACCTTTACAGACCAAAGCAGCCCTGTTGAAATGCCTGTAGACAGCAATCAATTTATTATAGAAAACTATATCCAAACTGATAAAATAACCATTGATAAACAAGTGCTTAACTACCAGCAACAAAGTGGCTGGCTAGAACTAACCGTTGTTATCAGAAGCAAAGACCAAGACTATCACGCCTACACTCCCAGCATTACTGTAAGTAAAGGCGGTATACTCAGTATAGAAGAAAAATTTCAAGGTGGTACCGGGATCAATTTAACCCCGCCACCAGAACATATTTTAAGCCAAGCAGAACTTAATCATATTCAACAAATCGTATGCTATAGCGCTAAAAAACTTGGTCTAAGACAATACGCACGACTGGATGTATTTTATCACCGACCCACAAAAAACGTTCAAATCATCGAAGCGAACACGCTACCCGCACTAACCCCATCCACTGTACTATTCCAGCAAGCTTTAATGGAAAAACCAGCCATAACACCTGAAATGTTTTTAGAAGATTTACTAGCAGAAATGCATGCAAGAAACTATGCACTAATAGAATAATTGGTAGGCACGAGTGGGATCGAACCACCGACCACCACCATGTCAAGGTGATGCTCTACCACTGAGCTACGCGCCTATGGGCGTATTATAACTAAAAGCCCTGCCTTTCACAATGCATATTAAAAAAAAACCTGATGTTTCATAATGCTACTAGTAAATCTATATTATTTTTAGTACAATACAACTGGTAGGTTTGGTTCTCTCGCAACGCAACATTGCAAACCCCGTCAGGTCTGGAAGGAAGCAGCGGCAGTAATGAAAACGGGTGCCGTGATGTAGCTAGACCTACCACTTAATCGGATGACTTATGGGATACACAGCACTAGCTAGAAAATGGCGACCTCAGACCTTTCAAGATTTCATCGGTCAAGAGCATGTCCACAAAGCACTCACCAATGCGTTAACAAGAAAACACATCCATCATGCATATCTATTTACTGGCACCAGGGGTGTAGGTAAAACCACTATTGCAAGATTATTTGCCAAAGCATTAAGTTGCGCACAAGGCATTAGTGCAAACCCTTGTGGCAAATGTGATGCTTGTGTAGCAATTAAAGCAGGAAACTTTCTTGATCTTATTGAAATTGACGCCGCATCTCGTACAAAAATAGAGGATACGCGAGAACTATTAGACCAAGTAGCCTACCCTCCAGTAGCTAACCGCTTTAAAATATATCTTATCGATGAAGTACATATGCTATCTACCCATAGCTTTAATGCTTTATTGAAAACACTAGAAGAGCCTCCCGAACAAACGAAATTCCTCTTAGCCACTACCGATCCACAAAAGCTACCCGTTACCATACAATCACGCTGCCTACAACTGCATTTACAACATGTAAATAATGATGCTATCGCTGAACATCTTGGCAATATATTACAAAAAGAACATATCCAGTATCAAGCACATAGCCTAGAACTAATAGCACAAGCAGCCAGCGGCAGCATTAGAGATGCACTAAGTCTTTTGGAACAAGCGCTAACACTATGTGACCATAACGATCAACAGCAAATAGAGTCCCTTGCTGAAACCAGTGTTACCCAGATGCTAGGCACAATGAAAAAAGAAAAAATTGAACAATTATTGCTAGCAATAAGCCAAAATGATAAAGAAGTTATTAATCAATTTCTAGACCATTTACTGAAACAAAATTACAACTATCCTGCCATTATAGATCAAATACAACAACTACTATACCAACATTTACAACAAAATATCCTAGAGAAAAATCAGCATAGCCAGCTAACATTAAGTAATCAACAATGTCATTTATATATACAGCTAACATTAAAAACACGACAAGAACTAGAACAGTACTCAGATCATCATATGGCATTAAGTATGCTTATCATGCGTATGCTAGCATTCAAACTAGATACCAATTCATTAACCACACTAATAGCACAGCACAGTGTAGATTTAGAAGCCACAGAAGCGCCTAAAATAGCAACCCGTACAACCACAACTGATAACACAACTACAACTGATAATACCCACAAAGAAGCCAATACACCTATTCTAAGCAATCCAATTAGCTGGGAAGCATTATTAAGTAAAATACAAATTAAAGGTCTTGCCAATGCACTAATAAGCCAATGCACCCTAATAAGCAAGTGGGAAGATAACAATTGGTGCTTAACAGTACCCAGCAATCAAAAAAGCTTAATCACAGCATCAACAGAAAAAAGCATTCTAACAGCATTTAAAAAACACGTAGCTCATCTAGAAAAAGTAAGTTTTAAACTAGAAGAACAAAACACAACGGAACCAGAACCAGCTAAAACTGCAGTAATAGCAAAGCCAGAAACTAAACAAGCCACAGCAAAACAAACAGACCCCATTGTGAAGTCGCTACAAGAAAAACTACAAGCAACTGTAGTCAGCCATAAAGAAACAGCAAGCACTGAATAGTTTTTAATGGCCGATAATTTTATCTAAAAAAGCACGTACTCTAGTATGCTCAGTATCAGCAAAAAACTGCTCTGTAGATGTCGCAAGACAAACTTGTCCTTGATCCATAAAAACCATGTTATCAGCAAATTTTTTAGCAAACGCCATCTCATGGGTTACACATACCATAGTAATACCACTTTCAGCCAATTCCAACATAACATCCAACACTTCTTGTATCATCTCTGGATCCAATGCAGAGGTTGGCTCATCAAACAATAACAACTCTGGCTGCATACATAAACATCTAGCAATAGCAGCACGCTGCTGCTGACCACCTGAGAGTGCAATAGGATATTTATCAGCTTGCTCTTGTATATTTACCCTCTCCAGTAAACGCATAGACTGAGCATTAGCAGCAGCCTTATCCATCTTCTTCACTAAAATAGGCGCGAGACTACAATTCTCAAGAATAGTTAAATGTGGGAAAAGATAAAAATGCTGAAATAACATCCCTGTTTTAGAGCTTACTGACCAAGGCATACCTTGACCTGGTCTAATATTATGTCCATGCACTAATAAAGTACCACTATCATGTACCTCCAATCCCATTAAAATACGTATTAGCGTTGATTTACCAGAGCCTGAAGGGCCACACAAAACCACCTTTTGGCCTTTATCAATATTAAAATCAACTGCATCAAGCACTTTATTATCAGCAAAATACTTATCAAGATTAGAAATTTTCGCAATACAACTACACATTAGCACACCAATTTATTACGCTGCTCCCAGCACGAACCAAAATAAGAAATCACCATACAAAATAGCCAAAACAGTATGGCCACAAAAACATAACCTTCAACAAAATAACGCATCCATCTAGCATTAGCTACGGTAGATTGCATAATAGCCAACACATCCATCATCGCCACAATAGATACCAAAGTGGTATCTTTAAACAAGGCTATAGCTAAATTAATAAGTGCCGGAAAAGCAGTATATATTGCTTGTGGTAATACCACATAAACATAACGTTGCCAAGCATGTAAACCAAGTGCATACGCAGCCTCTTGCTGCGAAACACCTACCGCCTGTATACCACCACGAATAGCCTCTGCCATATACGCTGCACCAAAGAGCACACCTGCCACACATATTCTTATAAATTTATCTGGCGCCTTACCCTCTGGAAAAAAATACACACTTATTAATGATGCAAAAAACAAAACCGTTACCAATGGCAAACCACGAAAAATATCGATAAAACCACGGGCCAAGTAATGAAATACTGGCAGTCTACTCTGCCTTGCTAAAGCCAATAGCAAGCCTACTGGAAAAGACAAGAGTACAATCACCATACTCAAAATAAGATTAAGGCTGAATCCACCCCAGTAACTTGTTGGTATTTGTCTTGATAAAAAAGCACCGTAGAGAATACCATACCAAGATAATGGCATTAGCACGAAAGCAGTACTTAACAGGGCATACCAATACGGTCTACAATATATAAGCATGGCATACGCCAAGCTTAACAATAAGACAAAATGAATACGCCACACTGCATTTCTAGGAAATGTACCATAAATAAAATTACTGAAGTTCTCAGAAACATAAAGCCAACAAGCCCCATGTGGATGGCAGTCCTGCTCAACATTACCAAACCAAACAGCATCCCATAACATCCAACGCAATAATGGTAGCAAAAGCACATAAACAAGTAACAACCACAGCAAAGTAACCATGGTATACCACTTATTAGCAAAAAAAACTCTCTCTAACCTATTTAAAAACGCGGTAAACAAAGCAATCCACCCCGATATAATCCTATTTTTACTATAACACGCACACATTGCATATACAAAAGAGATTATCTGAGCTTCATAACAGAAAAATATAAAATATATACTATACTTTATCCAGGAGGAGCACTTTATGTCAGATACAAACAAGCAAATAAATGATAGCAACCCAAAACCTAAAAATACAGCAGCAAAATTAATAGAATCTAAAACAGCAAGTTACGGAACTGAGTTTGCCGCTAAAATTGGTTCACACACTTTATTCAGCACTGGCTTAAAAGTAACTAGCATAATACTTCATCCAGTTGTTATGCTTGCGGAGGTATTATGCGCTTATCAAGCAAGTGAAATTCAAAAATACAAGAATATAGAGAAAGAAATACAAAAAGTGGAAGAACAACTAGGTAATAACGAGATTGATTTTGACAATATTGAGCAAATAAAATTAACAATGCAAGATAATAAAGACTGCGAAAAAGCATCAAACCTTAATTTCCAAGTTGCCATGAATGCGTTTAGCGCAGTAGCCTGTGTTGGATTAGCAATAACTATACTCACAGGAACAAGTCTAATGATAGGATTGGGTATAGCTAGTATCAGTGCAATAGCATTTACATCCATAGCTAACTCTGCATTAAATTTTTGCACATCCCTAGGTTTAAGCCTATATCATACATATCATGCAGATCATGAAAAAGCACAAGAACACGCTTACGCAGCTTTAGAGCATTTATTAGCAACAACAGTTACTATTGCAATAGTCGCTGCTCTAAGTATAACACCACCAGGACAAACTGTATTAGCAGGCATGTTATTAAGTGCAAGTCTTCTCTGTACAAGCTATATAGGTTATGAACTAGTAAACACAAGTCAACAAGCAAGCAATCTAAAAGTATCCGTAAATGAAAGAATACAAAACATAGATGAACAGGTAAAAATAATTTGTGCAACACCAGGCAATGAATATGATCTCACAGCACCAAGATTAGCAATCACACATCCAGAAGAATACGAAAAAGAAGATAATGAGGATGAGAGTATACTGGCTGAAGATGATAAGCAATTATCTAAAGATGTGACCACTGAAGAAAAGGAAGAAGAGGAAGAAAAAAACGAAGAAGACCAAGCGAGCCATAAAGAACAAAAACTTGGAGATACTGACAATAATCTAGATCCGGATGAATAGTTATAAAAGTACAGAACTATGGATGATAGCAAAAATATAGAAACAAGAGAAAGTGAAGATCAAAGCGTGATAAACAGAAACACGTCTATATCAGAACGCTCTAAGAACAAATTAGATAGAAACTCATCTATTTCTGCAGCCTCAGCACTTGAAACAGCCAAGAAAGGCAGCAAGATAGGTTTAAAGAGAACCATAGCGTCTGAAACAGCAAGTCATGGCACAGAAATTGTTAACCACTTACATGGACACACATATTCTAAAATAGGCTTAAATATAATAAGTATTATACTGCATCCTTTAGTTATGGTATCAGAAACAATATCATCCTATCATAGGCAAAAAACAAAAAATAACGAAGAAATAATAGATAGCTTAAACGATATGATGGATAAAAATACAGATAAAATTGAGAGTCTACGTAATAAATTAAGCAACCCACAATTACATAATAATGCAATAGAAGAGTACCAAAAAGATTTAGACGAGCTCAAAATACTTTTAGCGCAAAAAAATGAACACTCAGAAATTAAAGCAAATATTAACAGCAGTATAATACTCAGCGGCACTACAGCTGCTACGTCTATTGGTCTGACAATTGCCATATTAACAGGCAGTATATCAGCCGTCACTTTTGGTGCTGTAAGTATAGGTGCACTTTCAATTGCTTCTCTAGCCAGATCAGCAGTTGGGTTTATTGGAGCAACAGCAGCTACAGCTTACTATTTTCTCATTACAAAAGATAATGAAAAAGCTCATGAACAAATAAATGAAGCTATTGAAAATCTATCTGCTTTTGTATTAACTGTAGGCGTGATAGCACTAATTACGTTAACACCCCCCGGGCAATCTGTAGCTGCTGGCATGTTTATGGCAGCAAGTGCTTGCTGCATAACATATATTGGCTATGATCTTTTTGGTAGTATAAAAGCAGCAAGACAAAGTAGTGAAGAATTACAAGATACGCTAACAGAAATACAAGACACCATCTCTGAATTAGAAAATGAGCTAAACATAGTAAAGTCAGTAATAGAAGTTAATCCACAGTATGTTAATACAGCAATATTACATGAAGCAGCACCCAACGATTACACTGAAGTTACAATACAAGATATAACCGATCATAATGATCAAAAAGTAAACGAAACTACAGAAAGAAAATACAGCGTCAAGGCAGATGCTAAATTAAGCGAAGCTAGTAATAATGATGGAAGCGATGAAGATACTGAAGAATCTGGAAATAAAATGTGATAAAGCAATATTATCCATAAAAAACATGAATAAAAATATATATTTACTATAATATAGTATATTTAATAGCAACCAGTTATGGCCACTAAAAATAGCAAAACACCAATGGTAAAACAAAGCCAAATGACTCATAGACATAAAGTGAGTCAAAAGAAGACGAAATATAAAACTATTAAACTCGCAAATAAAAGTAGCAAAAGTAAAACAGCTACTGGCAAACCTATTAAAGAAAATAAAAAAACCAAAAAAATTGCAATAAAGAAAAAGACAACTAACCAAAAAATTATAAAAAAAGACAAGGTAATAAGCAAAAGTTATATTAAGCAAGCAGCCATACTATCAGGCGAAGAAGTTTTAAAAGACTCATCTACAGAAGGAATTAAACGAGCACAACATTTAACCACAATACTCACCTTATCATCCATATTTAGGGTAGCGGGCATACTAATATACCCTATCGTAGCTCTAGCTGAATTCATAACCCTACACTACAAAGAAACTAAGCAGCACAATGAAAACTTAATAAATAAACTTAAAAATGATGAAATAAGCGTAACACAAATACAAACAATACAAGACAAAAATCTAGATCTACAATCTAAATCTACAAATTATTATTTAAATTTCGCAGCACTCATAGCTACTATAGCCGTGACTATACCAGCAATATTAACGGGTAGTGCTGTAACAGCAAGCATAGGTCCTCTGGTAATAGGCGCATTACTATTAATTACATTAATTAAAACAGGAATAAACATAACCCATTCTTTAAGCATGCTAATAACCTCAGATAGCAAAGAAGAACGACTAGTACATATAAAACACCTTGCTGAGAATATCATCTCTTTAATACTCATGGTTGTATTTATAGCTATACTATCGGTAACACCTGTCAACAGTGTAGCTGTTATGTCACTATTTTTTGCAAGTAGTATACTAGCATTTGCATATCTAGGTTATAAAGTATACAAAACAAGGCAACAAGCTAAAGCTAGTGAAGCAGATTTAGCAGAATTAATCAAAGAAAAAGAACTTGATGGCTTTATAAAACAAAATAATATTAATCGCAACAATAATGAACTTAGCAAAATAGTAGAACACAAACATACGCATGCCCATCATCAAGCATTAGAAAACTGCAAACGCCAAACAGCAAAAAATAAAAACAATGAAAAATCACTGAAGAAATCAAGAAAAAGATCTAGAGAAGAAACGCCAGATACTATACATACTCCGAAAAAGAGCAATACTAATAAATAGACTGCGAACTCCAGCACATCTGCCTTTTATCAAACCACAAAAATGCTTCTATAATAATAAAAGATAACAAGAAATAAGTTGCCATAATACATAACATAATTTCCACAGCTCTACCTGTTTGGTTCAACACTGTACCACCAAAGACTGCAAAAACTTCTGGATAACCAATACTACGTCCTAAAGAACTATTTTTAGCAATGTTAAGATATTGACTAGCCATATTAGGAATGACTGCAGGTAAAATTTGCACTAGGATTACTCTAGTATATATCTGCCATGGACTTAAACCTAGACTACGAGCAACTTCAGACTGCCCTTTTGGCAACGCTTGCACAGCACCTCTAATTATCTCCGCACTAAAAGCTGCACTGTAAGCAGTCAAACCAGCACATAGACCAATAAAAGAAGGATAAATCTGCAATGCATTTTCAATATTAAATCCAGATATGCTTGGTAATGACTGCCCTGGTAATAATAGCAAACCGCTACACAAATAAACTAACCACAATCCTAAAGCACACAAACAACAATAGCCATATAGGCCTTGATAGTATATATAAGCAAATAACAGTGCAGCTAATAGCAAAACAAGCAATGCCAACAACAACGCAGTTTGACTTGGGTCAGCAATAAAGAGTCCCCTATTATTGATTAATATGCCACCGACAGTAAAAGAATTCTGCAAATATGGCATTTTCTGTACCCAAATATTATACCAAAACAGCAGTTGTACCAGTAAAGGAACATTCCTAAATATTTCAATATAACTATTAGCACTAAGGACTAATAAAGGATGTTGCGTATAATGAAAACTAGCAATTACAACAGCTAAAATAGTGGATAACAACATACTCATTAAACCTACAGAGAGAGAATTTATAAATCCCACCAGCCAAACATTAGCATTACTATGTAAATGCGTATGAGTAATAAAGCCTTGATGAATAGGAAAACCACTCTGTTCAAAAATAAAAGACCAGCCAAACTTAACCCCTAACTTTGCAATATTATAATTATAATTACTATAAGCAAGATACAAAGTATAAAGCACAACCAGCAAGACCACTAGTTGTAAACAAGCATACGCAACACGCGTAGCTAAACTAGTGCATGGGTGGTGCATACTGTAAGCCCCCATTACTCCAAAGCGCATTTAAAGATCTACTTAGACCTAAAGCTGAGCCAGAGCCTAAATTCCTATCAAATACATCAGCATAGTTACCAACTTGTTTAATAATATCTGCAACAAAATACTTATCAACAGATAAGGAAGCACAAGCAGCCTCATTTAATGATAGCAGCCTATCTACCTGCGTATTTTTTCCCTTAGTAAACTGTGCGATATTTTTTTGACTAACCCCAAGCTCTTCAGCAGTCAGCATTGACCATAATACCCAGCGAGATAGTTTTAAAAGACGCATTTGGTTATCTCTAGTAGCAATAGCCAAAGGCTCACGTGATATAGTCTGCTTAAGGATAACATGCTGATCAGGATTCTTCATTAGAGTTTTCAGGCCTACTAAAGCAGAAGTATCTGCCGTCATCACATCACAGCGACCAGCGTCATAACTCATACTCATTTGATCAGCTCTATCAAAATACACTGCCTTATAGTTAATATTATGTGCATGAAAATACTCAGCTAAATTACGCTCAGAAGTAGTCCCTTGTGTAACACATATACTGGCCCCAGAAAGCTGCTTAACTTCATTTATAGACATTGACTCTCTAAGCATAAAGCCTTGGCCATCATAGAAATTAACAACTGAGAAAGCAATACCAAGTGTATTATCCCGAGTAAAATTCCAAGTAGTATTACGAACTAATATATCTACCTCACCACCGATTAAGGCAGTAAACCTAGTTTTAGCACTCAACGGCACATACTCAACCTTACTAGCATCGCCTAATAGAGCAACTGCCATAGCCTTACAAAAATCCACATCAAAACCTTGCCATTGACCCTGCTCATCAAGATTACTAAATCCTACCAACCCGGTACTAATACCACATTTTAAGCGATCACGTTCTTTAATAAGATCAATGGTGTCTGCAAAAACTTGTATAGAGAAAAAAAGAGAGAATACCAGTAATGCCTTAGCACATACTACTCTTAGCATTAGCTTGCAGGATCTGTAGAGTAATCAACAACAGTAGGCAAAATTTTATCAGGATAAAAGCTGGCAAGTAGGCTATATGAGAGTTGTAAGTCACCAATGTAATCAATCAACCCAAGCTTAATAGACTCAGAACCGGTAAATATCTTACCACCAACAACTTTACTTATTTGTGCCTCATTAAAATGACGGTTTGACTGCACAGCATCTTTAAACCAAGTATAGCTATCTTCACCAGTAAGATCTAAAAATTTTTGGGTAAACGGGCTAATACCACTAAAAGGCACCTCAGTTAGACTTTGACCAACCCCTGTTGTCTGAACAGAAATACCTAGTTTTGTCAGCATTTCTTTGAAGATAGTAATACTAGACTTCACCCCAATACTACCTAAAATACTAGTTTCATTTGCCACGATTGCATCAGCAGCACTAGCAAGTAAGTATGCTGCAGAGGTTGCCTGGGAGCGTACAACAGCGACTATAGGCACACCATTACTTCTGATTCTTTGTAACATACTATGCGAAGCTTCAGCAACATGTACAACCCCACCTGGGCTATCCAACACCAGGACTAAACCTTTAACTCTGTTACTAAGTACAACTTTTTGTAGCTGCTTATACCAGGGCTGTTTATCCGACTCGATGACACCATCAATAGTAACTTTAGCGACATGCGGACCTAAATCTTGTTCTGGTGCATCACCACCACAGCTAACTAATAATAAATAGAAGATGATAAGAAAAAATATACTAGACCATCTTTTTATTTTCCGCCTTAACTCGGATGCAAGCATAACCTCAGCAGTTATAATGCTATAACTATCAAGTTTTGACTCAGGATTTGTCTCAGTATTACTCATGCATTTAGTCTAGGTAGTGATCCAAGTAAAAAAGAATTTGCAATAGCAAACAGTTTCTTCTGCAAGTAGCTATCAAACATATTGCCTAGACGTGTCAACCATGTAGAGTTAAACAGCCCACCAAAATAAGGAAAATGCGGATCAGCTTGTGTGTTCACATCAGTACTGTAATCAATAAGTGGTAAAGCTGTATCCCGACCAAAACCAAGTTTATTCACTAGCCAATCTTGTGCTGTCTGTAAATCACCAAGCACATCACACAACCCAATGCCTAATGCACGCTTACCAAGATACCACTGGCCATCCATAATCTTAATAAACTGCTCAGGACCAAGTCGTCTATTCTTTACAACCCTGTCTAGCATCCATTTATGCAGTGTTTCCAATATTTTTGTTCTATGTTCAACAAATTTGCTATATTTGGGATCAGTCTTCTTAGGTAATGTCTTATAATCGCCAAAGCCTTGCTCGACCACTTCTATACCAACAGTTTGCATAAGCTTAGAGGCATCATACTGAACGCTAGTTGCACTGAGTCCACCAAGAGAAGCTGTTTCTTGGCTGACAATGTAATCAGCACTGGTTGCCAGAACGTAACTGTTAGCGTGCGCATATCCATATATATAAGACACTACAGGCTTAGTTTTCTTGATCATTTGCACATAGTTTTCTAGTGTTTCAGCTGTTGCAAAACCATTTCCGTCATAAATGCCCTCTTCTATAAAAAGCAATATACCTTTTGCATGCGGATCAGATGCTGCTCGTTTAAGCTGTGATTCTACAAAACGATCATTAGCTGGGTTAAGGTTAACCACCACTTTAGCAAGGTGATCTACTGGCTCAACTGCAGCGGGTGAAGAAGTAATCAGATACATAAAATATAGTAGACTTAATATGCCCAGTATCTGCCAACGTCTATGCCAAAGCCTATACTGCTCAAGCGTATAGTTCTCAGCTTTGAACCCAATGTAGTTATGTAGGAAACTAAAATACTTCATACTTTGAGTGTAAACGATTAGCTAAGTATTGCAAGAGCATTTACACCCAACATGTTCAATACCAGGCTAAGATATTATTATCTATATTAATATATTTTTAATATCTATAAAAAAACTATTAACCTTTGCTTTTCATAAGTATCAAGGCTATCAGTAAGCATGATTAAGACAGCGTCAATTATTTCAATATTCTTAAGCTAGCATTTGGTTAACATAACCGAATAGAAAATCAGGATATATACCTAGTAACACTAGTAAAAAGCCAGCAGCATAGATTAATCTGGCCCTTGCCGCATCAATAGTTAGCAGCAATAGATCACTACCCTCTACTGTGAAAAACATTGCTTGCACAACACGTAAATAATAATAACAACCCACAGCACTAAATAATAACGCGACTGTAGCTAGAATATACATTTTCTGTGCGACTAAAGCATACAACCAATAAAACTTCATCATAAACCCTAGTAAAGGTGGCAAGCCAATCATAGAAAATACGCTTACTAATAAAACCAGAGCCCATTGCGGATAGCGATGCCACAACCCATCCAATTCTGAAGTACTTAGTAGCTCATTACCAGCATATCTAAACTGTGCCAATACCACAAATACTAATACACTACTTAAAACATAACCTATTATATAAGCAAGTGTTGCTGCATTAGCCAAAGGAGTTGCCATAGATAAACCTATTAACACAAACCCCATGTGCGCAATAGAAGAATACGCCAATAAACGCTTAAGATTACTTTGTACTAAACCATACACACTACCCACTACAATAGCGATCAATCCCATAATCAAGGTTGCGTACTGCCAGATAATACCTGCAGCTGCCAGACAATCTGTAAACAACCTTAACCATAAAACACCTAACACTAATTTAGGCAAGCTGCTAACAAGTGCAATCATTATAAGTGAACCACCATGATAAACATCTGGTACCCAGATAAAAAATGGCCCCCCACCAAATTTAAAGACCATGGCAAACATTATACTCACTAATGCAACACTCAAAAGCAACATATTAGTTTGTATACTAGTGAACAAACCAACAAAAGCACTATCATTAAACAATGTATTAACCGCAACAGCTATATTATCAAGTGCTAAACTTCCTGATACTGCATATAATAAACTAACACCATAGAGCATAACACTACTGGCCAAACCACCCATAATCATATATTTAATTGCAGCTTCCAGAGAAGCTTTATTGTTTTTTGGCAACGCCACTAATGCATAGAGTGGCAAATACATCAACTCAATACCTATGAATATACTCATCATATGTTTTGCTGAAACCACAACCATCATGCCTAATAATTGCAATAACATAACCATGTACATCTCTAGTATTGGCACTGTATAATCTTGCACAAAACCTTTGCTAAAATAAGTAATAAACAACACAGCATACACCAACAAAAGCTTTGTATAATAAGAAAGACTATCTTGTACAAATAGCCCCTGCCAAAGACTAACTGGCTCAGCTGTATAAGCAAACATTAGTGCTACTAACAACAAAACCAATAACACTTGCACAAAATATCGCGTGTATATCTGATATTTATCAAAAACAGATAGCAGCAACAACAGCAATAATAGGCCGACAGACAAGGTTATTTCTGGCAAAATAACTGATAATACTTGCATATTCATCCTTATACAAACTTAGAAGTTAACGACAAAGATATTATCTTATTCACTGGCAATAGCAAATAACGCAATAGTATGTTTGGATACAAACCCACCAGTAAAACCGCAAAAGCAAGTAAGGCCAATGGCAATATCTCATCCTTATTTAAATCCTCTACCTTAGCCAACTCTACAGCAGTTATCGGACCATAGAAAACACGCTTAATCATCCACAATGTATACGCAGCCGATAACAGAATACTAAATAAAGCAAAGAAGCTTAGTAATGGACTTACATAAAAACTACTCAAAAAAATAAGATACTCTCCTACAAACCCTGCGGTTGCCGGCAAACCAATATTACTGAGTGCAAATAAAACAAAAAAAACTGTAAATACTGGCATAGAATGTGCCAAACCACTATAGTCTGCAATCTGCCGTTTTGCATAACGGGTATAGAGCATACCAAAAGCCAAAAACAACCCCCCTGCACTAAAGGCGTGACAAATCATCTGTATACAGGCACCACTCAAAGCCATTTGTAGGGCTAGATAATCTTTATGTGCTATTAAATAGATCATAAAAAACCCTAGCGTAACCATGCCCATATGAGAAATAGAAGCATAGGCAATCAAACGCTTGATATCTTGCTGAATTAATGCCAATAGACCAATATAAATTACAGCAAAAACAGAGATGGCAACCATATACCAAGCAAAAAACATTGCCGCATCGGGGGTTACAGGCAAGTTAAAGCGTAAAAAACCATAAGCACCTACTTTTAATAGCAGCGCAGCAAGAATCAATGACCCTGCAGCAGGCGCTTCAGTATGCGCATCAGGTAACCAAACATGTAAGGGAAACATGGGTAGCTTAACAGCAAATGCTGCACTAAACATCAGAAATAACAAGCATTGTTCCGTCCAATTCAATGCTAACACATACCATTTATCAAAAGCAAAAGAACCAGCCATCAGCCCTAAATACACCACTGCCAACAAAAGTAGTAAGGAGCCAGTAAAGGTGAAAATAAAAAACTTCCTAGATGCATATAACTTATCAGCCGAGCCCCATATTCCTAATGCCAAATACATGGGCAATAAAGTAGATTCCCAAAACAAATAAAATAAAACACCATCTAATGCCATGAACACACCAACAGTAACTGCTTGCATAAAGAAAAACAAAGCTAGATAAGTTCTTGCAGCAAACGTTAATAAGCAGGTTTGTGAGAGCACTACCAGTACATTAGCAAAAACAGTTAAGCCAATAAGCAACAAACTCAAACCGTCCACACCAACATAATAATCAATCCCCAGTGGCGCAATCCAACTGTAACGTTCTAAAAACTGAAAACCAGGATTAGTAATATCAAAGTGATAAAACATAGCCATGACTAGTAAAACGCTAATAAAAACTAAAGCATAACTGAGAGGTTTTAATTGATTGTGCCAACGACTGGGCCATATAGCTAACAAAGCTGCACTGAGTAAGCTTTGCCCTAACAATACGGAGCAATACCCTATCATGCTAATACTCCTAGTGATATTAACTGATACCATACTACTGATAGTAATATAAAGACCCCTAGTACAATATATATCAGATAGTGCTGCAATGAGCCGGTTTGTGAAGTTCTGAGTGTTGCTGATAAGCGAATAATATTATTAGCTATAGCATAGTCTACCAGTCTATTTAACAACAACACATCACCAAGACGATAGGCAAGGCTAGCAAAAGCAACAATACAGGGAACTATAATACCCTCAAGAAGATAATTTAAACCATATTGATAACGTAATACATAACAAAAAACAGACAAACTTTGGTAATACTGCTCTCGCTGTAAACCAGTTAGATACTCATACCAATACCAACTTAATAACAAACCAAACAAACTAAAATATAACGGCAGCTTAAACAAGCTATGCTCCATCATAGCAAGAGGATTCGCAAGTTCATAATAAACATGCTGTCTAACATCTAAAGCATAATCCGTATGCAAGATAATACTATCATGAAATAATAAACCATCAGCCAACTGACTACTTAAAAAGTAACCCAATAATACACTAAAGAAACATAGAACAAGCATAGGAGCTAACATAGACAATGGCGATTCCATCACAAAGCTCTCCTCCATATCATCCTCAAGCTTATCACCATAGAAAACCAACCAGAAGACACGAAATATATACATAGGTGTTACCATAGCGCCTAACAATAAACATACATAAGCATAACTTCCAGCATATAAACTACTAGACTGATACGCAACTGCTTCTATGATGGCATCTTTTGAGAAAAATCCAGCAAAAGGCGGTATAGCACTAAGCGAGCAGGCACCTAATAAAAACAATATGCCTGTAAGTGGCAACTTGCTATGTAACTGCCCCATTTTATCCATAGACTGCTGATGAAAAAGAGCATGAATCACCGAGCCTGCTGCAAGAAAAAGCAAAGCCTTGAAAAAAGCATGGGTAATTAAATGAAACATAGCAACTCCATAAGCACCAGCACCCACTGCAGCAACCATATATCCAAGCTGAGAAAGTGTAGAAAAGGCAATAACACGCTTAATATCAGTTTGCACCAGACCTACTAAACCAAGCCAAAGAGCACCACTAGCACCCACCAACACTATAAAATTAGAAACCCATAAACTATTCTCATATAAACAAGCAAAACGACACATCATATACACACCAGCTGTTACCATAGTAGCTGCATGAATGAGAGCTGATATAGGCGTAGGTCCTTCCATTGATTCAGGCAACCATAGATGTAACGGCATCTGTGCTGACTTACCCATAGCACCAATAAACCAAGCCATAGCAATAAAGCTAATAGCATTAATACCAAGAATTTGTGGCAAACTAGTACTACCTGTGGCGCTAATAATTGCCATCACATCAGTGGTAGCGAAACTATAATAAACCGCTGCAATACCCAATAAAAAACCCATATCACCAACGCGATTAAGTAAAAAAGCCTTCATACCGCCATGTGCCGCACTGGGCTTTTTATAGTAAAAACCAATTAACCAATAAGAAACCAAACCAACACCTTCCCAGCCAAAAAACAGCTGCACGACATCTCTAGCAATGACAAGATTAATCATCATAAAAGTAAACAATGACATCCAGGCAAAAAAACGCGCATAGCCTTGTTCATCTTCCATATAGCCTATGCTATAAATATGCACCATCAGAGAAATCAATGTCACCAGCAATAGCATCGAACTGGATAAAGCATCTATAACATAGCCAAAGTTAATACTATAGCCTGGCAGATTAAACCAAGTATATAAAACATAATCAACACGTGTATGCGCCTGTAAAATAAAACAGTTAGCTAGCCATAAAGCTGCAAGTAAGGCAAGAGTAATGCCAGCAATACAAAATCGATGGGCCAGTATATTATTTTTATAATATTGACACAACCACGCAGCCAAGCTACCAAGCAAGGGTACAAACATACATATATGAGCTGCAATTATTATTGCTGACACCTTTAACCTCTATCCACTTAAACGCCGTAAAACATTAATATCGACTGTAGCAAACTGTCGATACATTAACACCAACAAAGCCAAACCTATAGCCGATTCACATGCAGCAACTGCCAATATAAAGAAGACCATCACCTGCCCCTGAATATCAACCAAAAAACGGGATATTGCAATGAACTGTACATTAACAGCCAATAACACCAATTCAAGAGATATCAATAACATAATCATATTACGCCTATTAATAATCATCCCAAATAAGCCAATCAATAACAGCACAGCAGACAACCAAAGATAATGTACTAGCATCATAACTTATTCATCCCCTTTACCCACCAAGCGCAAGCGAGAACCTTTAGTAACCTTAATTTGATCAGTAATTTTCTGCACCCGCACAAAATCACGTTTTGCACGATGCACCCAACCAACCGCCACTAAAATTGCTAATAATAGCAGCATGGCTATCAATTGTAATGGATAGACATATTCAGTATATAACACAGCACCTATTGCCTTAGTGTTATCATAACCTAGAGGATATGCTACTAAAGTATGTGTATCCCAAGCAGATGATGAGAGGTGAGCATCCCATAGATAAAAACCAAAACTTGGCAGTAATAATGAAAAAGTTATCAGCACAAAAAAAGTAGCCAATCCAAGCCGATACTCAGGCGCATAACTATCTACATTAAGCATCATAACCATAAATAAAAACAGTGTCATAACCGCACCAATATAAACAAAAATTAACGCAAGCGCTAAAAACTCTGCATCCAAAAGAATCCAATGTATAGTTGCACACAAAAAACAACCAATAAGACAAAGTACACTACGAACTGGCTGATTAGTTGCCACTAACATCAGGGCAAAGCCAATCATCATAAAAGATGTTATGTACACCAGCCAAAGCATGGTCTCCTCCTACCGATAAGGACTATCTTCAGCCCTATCCTTAGCCAATTGAGGCTCATACTTACTACCTATTGCAAGCAGCTTATCCTTGGTAAGAATATTCTGCCCTCGCTCAGTAACAGTATAGTGAATCTCAGGTGTTAGTACAATGGAATCTACCGGGCAAGCTTCTTCACATAAACCACAATTAATACATTTGAACATATCAATATCAAATCGAGTTGTTCTTCTAGTCCCATCATCTCTTTGCTCAGACTCAATAGTGATAGCCAAGGCGGGACAAGTAGCCTCACAAAGCTTACAAGCAATACATCTTTCCTCTCCATTAGGATAGCGACGTAATGCCAGCATACCTCTATGCCTAGCAGACCTTGGCAGACTCTCTTCTGGAAACTGAATAGTTGATTTTTGTTTAACAAAATAAGAAAAAGTAAGCCCCATCCCCTGAAGCAGTTCCAACAAAAACAGCCTCTTCAGCCAACCAAAATACACAATAAGCGCCAATAGCAAAAACAGCAGTAATACAATCAACCAAATCATAATAGCTTCCCATACACCATTAGCGCCGTTATTAAAATCCACACTAATGAAACTGGTATTAACACTTTCCAACCCAACATCATAACCTGATCATAACGATACCTTGGAAAAGTTGCTCGCATCCAAAATAGCAAATACAAATAGCATGACATCTTTAAAAATAACCAAACAGCGCCCGGCACCCAAGCAGTAATAGTTGCCAGCACAGGAATAGATTCAAAAGGTGATAACCACCCCCCCAGAAACAGTATACTCCCCAAGGTTGCAACTAAAATCATATTAGCATACTCAGCAACAAAAAACATGGCAAAAGCAAAACCAGAGTACTCAACCTGATAACCAGCCACCAACTCAGACTCCCCCTCTACCACATCAAAAGGCGGCCTATTAGTCTCAGCAACAGCACTTATCCAATAAACCACAGCCAAAGGAGCTAGTGCAAAGATATACCAATGCCAAATACCCCCTGATTGGCTCATAACAATAGTCTGTAATCGCATAGAACCAGATGCAAGCAACACCCCTACCAAAGAAAATCCCATGGAGATCTCATATGAGATGACTTGCGCCATTGCACGCATTGCCCCAAAAAAAGCATATTTTGAATTAGAAGCCCAACCTGCTAATAGAATACCATAAGCTCCCAAGGACGTCATAGCCAACACATACAAAACGCCCACATTAAGATCTGCAATCACCCAACTATCAGCAAAAGGAATAACTGCCCAAACAGCAAATGCAGGGGTAAGACTCAGTATGGGCGCAAGATAAAACAATAAAGAATCGGCCCTAGATGGCAATATCACTTCTTTGAATAAAAATTTAATAGCATCAGCTAAAGATTGTAATAAGCCTAAAGGCCCTACACGATTTGGCCCTATTCTATCTTGCATATAAGCAAGCACCTTTCTCTCTGCCAGAATAACATAGAATATCAGTACTGCTAGCCCAACCAATACCACAGCTATTTTAATGAGCACCCACAACAACAGATATAGCATATCATACGTCATATTATACCTTAACCTTAGTGATACTCACAGGATCATTACGTCCACCCAAATCCAGACTTTGCTCTAAAGCTGCAGGCAACCATAGAGCATCCAGCGCAATACTCTCATCTAGTAACAGTGGTAACACCACAGTACACTGCTGTTGATTAATAACAATACGCTGCTCATCAGCCACTTGTAAACGTTTAGCTGTATCTGGGTGCAACCGTGCATAATAAACATCAGCACTTAGAGTTTCTTGTAAAGCTTGGGCACGTCTAGTGACTATATCCTCACGATATAAAGGCACTTGACCCACACGAAAAACTTCCGAATCGAATAAGGCAGTACCAGCATCTGGCATATAACTTTTACTAAGCGTATTTTTAGGGTTTGGCAAATCAGCTATCGCCGCCTGTACATCTTCTATTGTTTGATAATTACATTGCTGTATATTAAGCATATTAGCCAATACCCTATAAACTTTCCACGCAGGTCGCGACTGTGCAAAAGGCTTTTGTACGGGCATAAACTGTTGCTTATCACCAAATGTATTCACAAGACTACCACGCATTTCGGTACTTGGAGACACAGGTAGTAATACATCAGCATAATCTAGCATTGCCTCTGTACAGTAACTATTACAAACCAGCACAAATTCTGCTTTTTTAAGAGCAGCTAAAGCCTGAGCACTATCATACATATCAAATTCAGGCTCTATTTGGTGCAACCAGAATAAAGGCTTAGATTCTTGCATCATACTATAGGCACTAGCACCTATACTCAACTCACTGTTACTATTAACAAAAAAAGGAACAGCACCAACATCACACAAACCTTGACTATTAGCACCAGGACTAAGCTGCCATAAATCTGCATGCGTGGCCTGCACAATTATATCTAACAAAGCAAGTATCACATCAGCCTTAGGATGTGAATACACATAAGCACCAGCCATCCAGGCAACAGATTTTGACAAGGCGTATTTAGCCAAACGACGACTCTGTGCATCTGTTTTAATAGAAGCTAAAAATGACTGCCATGGTTTTGCTAAAGGATACTTAGTTTTTTTCACCACCTCTACGCAAACTGCACACAACAAGCGCACTAGAGCATCACCAGCTACAATAAAATCATCTGCTAGTGGAAAATGCCAGTCATATGCACGCGGATTTACACTAACAGCCTTAGTCCCAGCAAGAACAGCGCTACGTAATCTTGCACCCAATATAGGCTGCTCATGACGCAGAAAAGAACCAAGCATAAGTACCGTATCATAACTCTGTAAATCCTGCATGTTACCATCTGCAGGGCGCAATGGCCGATAATTAACATCCCCCATATACAGTCTATGATCTATATCTACCGCACCTAATCCGCGCACAATCTTTTGCAGTAAATAACCTTCCTCACAACTAGCGCTTGGTGATAACAAACACCCCATTGCTTTGGGACCATAACTTTTCAGAACATCCACAGTACGATTTTGCACCTCAGATAAAGCCTCTGCCCAAGTTACCTGACGCCAACGACCATTATACTTGACCATTGGGTGCTCAAGTCGCTGCTTATGGGTTAAGCCAAGATAACTAAATCTATCTCTATCAGATAACCATGTTAAATTGATAGCTTCACTTGTTGCAGGTATAACCCTCATAATATCAGTCTTTTTCTCATAGCCCTTACTACTAGTATGCACATACATATGCGACCCTAAACAATCATGTGCAGCAATAGTATGATACTGTGTAAAGCCCCAAGACCGTCCTTTATAACGAAAAGGCTTTGAGGTTAATGCCCCTACTGGGCAAACATCTATATAATTACCAGAAAGCTCAGAGTGTACACTACCAGCTAAATAGGTTTGTACACGAGTTGACTCCCCTCTACCAGTGAGACCTAACTCATCAATACCAGCTATCTCACTACCAAAACGAATACAACGGGTACAATGTATACATCGAGTCATATCAGTAGCAATCAATGGACCAATATCATCATCATGTATAGTACGTTTTGTTTCAGTGAATTTAGATACCTCTTCACCAAAACCCATAGCTAGGTCTTGTAATTCACATTCACCACCCTTATCACAAATAGGACAATCTAATGGATGATTTACCAATAAAAAAGCCATAATAGCGCGCTGTGATTCCACCGTAGCCTTCGACTTTGTAAACACTTGCATATCAGGCATAGCCTGGGTTGCACAAGCAGGTAAAGTTTTAGGTGCTTTTGCAACCTCAACTAAGCACATACGGCAATTAGCAACTACAGATAATTGCTCATGATAACAAAAGCGCGGTATATAAATACCATAGCGATCTGCTACCTGTATAATAGTCTCACCTTTTTTAGCAGACACCTGCATGCCATCGATATGAAAGACTATACTATCACTTACTGCTACTGGCTTACCCATTATCCCTACCACCTGACGCGACCATAGAACGCTTATGCTTGATATAATAGGCAAACTCATCATAAAAGTGTGCCACAAAACTTCGTACTGGCCAGGCAAAAGCCTCACCAAACGCACAAATAGTACGACCTTCTACCTTACTTGCAATCTCATCTAATAATTTTATATCACTCATTTGTGCCTCACCGCGTTTTATTTTAGCAACAAGACGCATAATCCAACCCGTTCCTTCACGACAAGGTGTACATTGACCACAAGATTCATCGTAATAAAACCGGCTAATACAAGCTAAAGCATCTACCATACAAGTGCTATCATCCATCACAATAACCCCTCCTGAGCCAAGAGCTGAACCAGCATCTCTAAGACTATCATAATCCATATTCACATCAATAATCTGCTCTGCTGGCAATATCTTCATAGAACTACCTCCAGGAATAACCGCTTTTAGTTTACGGCCTGGCCTCAAACCCCCAGCCATAGCGAGCAATGTCTTAAATGGCACACCTAAACCACACTCAAACACCCCTGGTTTTTGTACATGGCCACTTACACAAAATATTTTACTTCCCCCGCTATGCTCACAGCCTAAATTTGCAAACCACTCAGGCCCTTTATCAAGAATAACCGGGATAGAAGCAAGAGTCTCAGTATTATTTATAGTAGTTGGCTGCCCATAAAGACCGTATACTGCTGGAAACGGCGGCTTATTTCTGGGCATAGCCCTCTTACCTTCAAGAGATTCAAGCATAGCAGTTTCCTCACCCACAATATAAGAGCCTGCACCAAGCACATTATGTAGATGAATATCAATACCAGAGGCTAAAATATTATCCCCTATCAAACCAGCCTGCATAGCTTCCTGTAGGGCTTGTTCCATACGTTGATATTGGTAGAAAAACTCTCCTCTCAAATAATTATACCCACACTGCATACCTTGTGCATAGCAGGCAATCAACATACCCTCAAGCAGCTGATGAGGATTGTACATTAAGATATTGGTATCTTTACATGTACCTGGCTCACCTTCATCTGAATTACAAACTAAATACCTTGGCTTCGGCGCACTATCAGCAATAAAACTCATTTTTATTCCTGTAGAAAAACCAGCACCACCTCTGCCGCGTAACACTGAAGATTTAATCCACTCAACAATCTGTGCCGGTGGAGATTTTTCTTTTATAATTTTGCGCCATACCTTATAGCCTCCCAACTGCTCATAAACAGCTAGGGTCCAAGAATTTGGCTGATCTAAAACTCGATAACAGACCTGGTTTATAACTGGCATCTTTGTAGCTGACATCAACCATCCCCATCTATTTGTTTACGATAATCCTCTATGATTGCAACAACAGACTCTTTAGTTAAAGATTTGTAATAATCCACATCATTTACAATCATCACTGGCGCATCCACACATGCAGCTAGACACTCTGCTTCTTGTAGAGTAAACAAACCATCAGCAGTGGTTTCACCCAGTCGAATATTTAGATATTGCTCAAGATACTGTATGATATTCTCAGCTTGGCAAAGATGACAGGAAATACTAGTACACACTTTAAGCACAAAACGGCCAACAGGCTCAATTCTATACATATTATAAAAAGTTGCTACTTCATTCACACGCATTCTTGGCATTTGCAAATATTCTGCCACAGCATCTAAATGCTCTGGCTTTAGATAACCATATTTATCTTGCATAATACGCAAAGCCATAAGTACAGCAGACTGTTGCTTACCCTGAGGAAATTTATCTATCCATACTTGTATTTTTTGTTTTAATGCATCATCTAAGCAAGACATACTCATCTATCAATTTCTCCAAAAACAATATCCAGCGAACCCAAAATCGCAACCACATCTGAAAGCATATGCCCTTGGCAAAGTCTCTCAAGTGCAGACAGATGAGGATAACCAGCCGCACGTATTTTCATTCTATAGGGCTTATTGGCACCATCAGAGATTAAATACACACCAAACTCTCCCTTTGGCTGCTCAACACTAGCATACACCTCTCCTTGTGGCACACAGTAACCCTCTGTATACAACTTAAAGTGATGAATCAAAGCCTCCATATCATCTTTCATTCGGGCACGCTTTGGCGGCACCACTTTCAAAGCATCTGCCATTACTGGACCAGGATTGTCACGCAACCATTGCACACACTGGCGAATAATATAATTTGACTGCCGCATCTCTTCCATACGCACTAAATAACGATCATAACAATCACCTGTTTTACCAACTGGCACTTTAAAATCCAAACGATCATAAACACTATAAGGCATATCTTTGCGTAAATCCCAAGCCTTACCAGTACTTCTTAACATTGGACCTGTAAAACCAAGAGCCTGAGCAGTATCAGCATCCATACTACCTATATTAACATTTCGCTGCTTCCAAATACGATTATCTGTTAGCAAACGCTCATACTCATCTATTTTACCAGGAAAAGTCTCTGTAAAGGCCCATATATAATCAAGCAATGACCCTTTTCTATTAGCATTCCTTAGAGCTATTTCTTCTGGATTACGCCATTCACTTTCAGGGAATTGCCGCATCTTATCCGGCAAGTCTCTAGCAACACCACCAGGACGATAATAATTTGCATGCATACGTGTTCCCGATACAGCTTCATAGCAATCCAACAGTATCTCTCGCTCTCTAAAAGTATAGAATAATGGTGTTATCGCACCGCAATCCAGCGCAGCAGCACCAATATTAAGCAAATGATTCAATATCCTTGTAATCTCATCAAACATAACACGAATATATTCAGCCCTAATGGGTGGCCTGACCTCAAGTAACTTTTCAACAGCACGAACATAGCCATGTTCATTACACATCATAGAGCAATAGTCCAACCTATCCATATAACCAACATTATGATTAAATGGCTTAGTCTCACATAATTTTTCTGTAGCTCTATGCAACAAGCCTATATGCGGCTGCATAGACTTAACGACCTCACCATCTACTTCAATGATAAGGCGTAGTACACCATGCGCAGCTGGATGTTGTGGACCAAAATTAAAAGTATAACTACCTAATTTACTCATCTCCATCCTCCTGCGAATCCTTATCAGCATAGCGATTATCATAGCTACGAATAACCTTTGGCACGGTTGTTCTTGGCTCTATTGTGCTTGGCTCATAAATACAGCGTTCTTGCTCAGCACTATAGCACATCTCATTATAACCAGAGACAGGAAAATCCTTACGAAATGGGTAACCTATAAAAGCATAATCTGTCAAAATACGGGCCAGACCAGGATGACCTAAAAAAACAAAGCCAAATAAATCGTATGCTTCACGCTCATACCAATTTGCCGATGGCCATAAAGGCACCACAGAAGGCAGAGTCAAAGACTTATCTAAAAACACTTTCACGCGCAAGCGTTGTTTATAATGTAAAGATAATAAATGATAGACACAAGCAAAACGACCCAACCCATCGGGCATAATACTCTCATTAAAATCTTCAGGGCCACGACTGTACCCTTCAGCAGTTGCATATGTTGTAATCCATTGCTCTTTAGCATAGTGCAAATAATCTACACCACAAACATCTAATAGCATATGCATTTGCAGATGTTGTTTACAATCCTTAAGCAAGGCCAATAAACCATCCATATCAACGATGAATGTCAGCTCAGCATTAGCCTCAATCAGAACTGCTTGGGAGTGCTTATCCTGTAAAATAGATAACTGTTCTTGCCATGCATCATCATGACTTACTGCACTCATAAGCCATCCTCCTGATCTGATTGTAAGCGAATGGTCTCAACACCTTGAATTTTATTTTGTAACTGTATCATCCCATACATGAGTGCTTCAGCTGTTGGAGGACAGCCAGGTATATAAATATCCACAGGCACAATACGATCACAACCACGTACCACAGAGTAGGAATAATGATAATAGCCACCACCATTAGCACAAGAGCCCATTGAGACAACATATTTAGGATCTGCCATCATATCATAGACTGCCCGCAATGCCGGCGCCATTTTATTACAAAGTGTTCCAGCAACAATCATAACATCTGCTTGTCGAGGACTGGCACGATAAGCAAAACCAAATCGATCAAAATCATAACGAGATGCACTAAAATGCATCATTTCTATAGCGCAACAAGCCAAACCAAAAGTTAGCGGCCATGCCGAATTACCACGGGCCCAGCTAATCAGCTGCTCCAACTTCACCACAGCAAACCCTTGTTTTTGCAAAGGCTTACCAGTACGTTTATACGCTAAAAAATCTTCTTTTATCCCCAATCTAAAGCTCCCTTGCGCCATTCATACACAAAACCTACGATTAATATAGTCAAAAAACTCAACATAGCGATAAAACCTAAGGCACCAATATCTCTAAAAGCAACTGCCCAAGGAAAAAGAAATGCCGTCTCAAGATCAAAAATAATAAAAACAATGGCGACTAAGTAAAAACGCACATCAAAAGGCATACGTGCTGATGAGAAGGCAGGAAAACCACATTCATACGGGGCATTTTTCGCCTTATCAGGCAAACTAGGATTAAGGAGTAATCCAAGACAAAGTAAAAATATAGATACCACAAGCGCAACTAACAAAAATAGAGCCGCTGCTGCAAAACCAGATACCATAAAGCCAATCAGCAAAGTATATTCAAGAATAACACAGTGCCGAGAACAGGATCCAGTTTTTTTAAAATAAAATTAAATGCCGAAGGTCGGACTCGAACCGACACGACCAAAGGGTCACTGCCCCCTCAAGGCAGCGCGTCTACCAATTCCACCACTTCGGCAAATTTCCCAGGAAAAAAGTTATGTTTTAGCAGCTACATCAACAGCCTGAACCACATCTTGTAAATGCACTTGCGCCACTTGATGATTTATAACAACACCTAATGCTAAGCTGAGTATAAAAAAGAGCCCACCTAAGATACTTGTCAAACGTACCAGAAAAGAAGTTGTACCGTGGCTACTGAGCACAGCACTCGAACCAGACCCAAACAAACCACCACCAGCTTCCTTACCACGCTGAAGCAAAACCACACCCACAAGCATAAAACATACTAGCGAATAAACCGCTGTTAACATCCACTGCATTTTTGCAATAACCTCTCAAAACTTTTTATATCTAGGCAAGCTCGTCCAACCAGCAAACCTTGTATATTTTCACACTGCCGATACTGGTCACAATTATCTGCATCCACACTACCGCCATAACACAACTTTACATTGTACCCGGCACGGTTACATATAGATTGCACTAATAAAGCTGCTGCAATTACATCTGCAACAGACGCAGCTTGATCTGCACCAATAGCCCACACCGGCTCATAGGCTATGATTATATCATGTTTTTCCAAAGCCGCAAAGCCCTCAGCAGAAAAAAGAGCTGACAATTGTGACGTAAGAACCTGAACTGTTTGCTGCTGAGCACGTTCATCATAATCTTCACCAATACAATAAATGGGCTGCAAACCCTGCTGTTTTGCCAGCACGTACTTTTGCGCAATAAGCGCATCACTCTCAAGAAAAACACGCCGTCGCTCAGAATGGCCAAGACAGACATATCGACAACCAACCTCATGCAACATCCTCGCAGAGACAGCACCAGTGTAAGCACCTTGCGTGTACACATCCATATTCTGTGCAGCCAAATAAAATGCTTGCTGCGCACAGTATGCAAGATAAGGATACGGCATAGCAACCACTGTAGTAATATCAGGGTAACTATTTTTAGCAAACAGGTCTCTATATGCATCGACTAGAGCCCTATCACCACCCAACTTCCAATTTGCAACAACTAAAAATTCGCCCACCACAACCCAAGTCTTAAAATAGTTTCATATCATGGCTAAAATAAGCACTTTTGTCTACTAGATAAACCTTTTTTATTATGCACAGATAATACAATGCTATTAGAAAAACAGTATAGCAAGCCAGAATGACAGAAAAAGCAGCAATTAAAATAAGCTTCTTACTAAGCTACCTGACTTAGCATCATCGGTAAAATGAGAACTACTAGTATTCGCATCAGCCAAACCTTTCATTTTCGCAAATGGTGTAGCTACAGCACTGGTCAAAGGATTGATATGATCATTAACATCAAAATTTACAGGATGAAGCGAAGGGGTCAATCTACTAGATAAGGTAATAACTGGCCGCTTAGGTTTAGGCGCAGTATTAATTGCATCTACGAATGCCTGCCTGCCCTCAGAAGAAGGTAAATCAGCAGATGAATACACATTAGCTATATAAGATCTACTATCAGCTCTTTGCTCTGGAGAAACACGCATAGGCGAAAGCGCATCTATAAGGGTTTTCTCACTAGGCACTGTTTTATTAAAGACAATATCCCTCTGCTCAGGGGTCAATAATTGCCATAGCTGCTTAAGCAAAGCATTAGATAAGGTAAAAGCATGCACACAAAAATCATAAGATTTACGAAAATTAATTATATCTTCAGCAGACATAACCGGACTTTCGGTACACAAAATTGAGCTATCAAACATTTTACTTAACTTACGCATAGGTAGTAACACGTCTTTTATTATACAATGTAGATGCGTACACACCTCAACAGTTCCATCTTCTCTTTTGATAGTAACAGGACCATTGTGTAACTCCGCAAAAAATGTATCTATGGAAGTAGTATCAAGGGCTCGGGCACCTTGACGAGCTTGATATTTAAAGTTAGCAAGCAAGATACTACAAATCTTAGCCTGCAAATTACTAATAGCCCTGCCTTGACCGATTGGATTATTAACAAGACCTTTGACATCATTACTTTTGGGCATACTTAGCAATGCTCTTGCATTTCTTGCCGGAGACACTTCATTATTATTTGCTGGCTTAAACGATGAAAAAGGCAAATGACAGATATCATCTTCTGTAATTTTCTCATCATTAGATAACAGCTCAGAGCCAGCACAGAAGACATTATGATCAGGAAATTGCGCTACAGAATTTGGAGAGGCAGTCTCTTGTAATCTTTTCTCATTTGTAATTTCAAGGCTAATACTTTTAAACATATACTCTTTTTATTATTGTTATAAACATATGTTTATTATAACAAAAAAGACAGAAGATGTCAATTCAAGCAACCCGTAATAAACGAGAATATAGCATTATTTCACTAACTTAATACTAGCCAAAGATAACCCCTGTGTGATAGCATATTTAAAGTGATTTTAGATAATTTTTTATGGTTACAACAAGCTGCGAAACCCTATTAACAGAAATAGCAAAACCCAAGCAACGCTTGAGTATTATTATAAAATCCGACCCATTTCTATGTTATTGGTCTGAACAAATATTATTGAATAACTGGTATAATGACAGCCCAAAACAACGATTACGCATTCAAGATAATAGCGCTGCCAGCCATATTGAACAACACTTATTACAAGTAGACTTACTACAAAGCAAAAAAACATGGATTATCAATTGCAATAAACCAGGCCTTTGCAAAGACAACAAGCTCGATACTATAATATTAAAATGCTTAGCACAGACAGATAATCAAATCCTCATCATCTTCGAAAATATTAATGCCGGACATCAGCGTGGCAGCTGGTTTAAAAAGCTAGCTGCCAGTGGACTTATTATAACCACCAAAGCATTAAGCAACTACAAAGTTCCTCTTTGGCTAACACAATACAGCAAACACATTGCCGCTCCTATAGCAAAACCATTAGCACAAACACTTTGCGAACAACTAAACTACCATCTACCATCTTTATTACAGCTGTGCACACAAATCCAACTACAAAACATAAAACCACCCTATAGCCTTGATAAGCTTAATAGTTGCATGCTTAGCACGCCTGATAGTGGCCCAGTATATGATTTACTAGATTATATCTGTAGCGGCAACACCCAAGCATGCACACAAGCGTTTAATAAAAACCATCCCCAACAAACACTTATTAGCCTTTACTGGATGCTACTTAGAAGATTACGCCAAATTCTACATATACACGAACAGCACAAGCAACTACAACAGCCTCTACAACAAGTATTAAACCAATATAACCTATGGAATAAACAACAAGCTGTTTACAGTAAATGCTTGCGCACACCGGTAAAAAAACTATACCAACACTATAGCAAATTATGCTATCTAGAATGGGTTCTCAAAGGGCAATATACCGGAAACTTCCTACTACAACTCAGGCAACAATGCCAACAACTGTGTCACTGCATTCATGCCAACTGATATTCAACCACCTATCTACGCAATACTAGGAGGGACGTTTGATCCCTGCCATTTAGGTCATTTACAGATTCTAAACATGCTAGAGACCCACCTACATCCTGAGAAAATAGCAGTGATGCCAGCACGAAACCCCATACACAAGACAGCCTTCACAGCATACAGCCATCGTATTGCCATGCTAGAGCTAATGCTTGCTGATACCTCATTTAGCATTGATACCACAGAACTTGGAGAAAATACCAGTGGCGAAACAATAGACACAGTAATACAGATAAGGAAACAATATCCCCATCATAATATTATGTGGGTATTTGGCGATGATATATTTACCAGCTTTAATCAATGGAAACAATGGCAAGATATACGCAATTACTGCAACATACTTATTATTAAAAGAACTATCCCTGCACTAAACAGCACTTTAAAAAACTACATGGCAGAACACCAAACAACTATGGCAGAACTCAGGAAAGCAAAACATGGAGCTATCGCTATTGCACCATGGACAATTTTATCTATCAGCTCGACGAGCATACGCCAAAACATAGTTCAAGGAATAAGTAATGACAACTACTTAGACTCTAAAGTATGCAATTATATAAAGGAAAACAATATTTATGCAGACTGATTAGCCACTGCCTGCATATTATCCACAGCTGATTCAGCCGACTCCAACAACACTGGCAGCAACATAGCATCAATACGCTCATTAATACCTTCAGCCAATGCAAAAAGCCCATGCGTATGCGGCATAACATACTCCAATGAGGCCTGCACAGCTAGTGAGCTTTTCCACCAGGACTCCTCTTTAATAGTAGTATCTTTCATCATCGCCACCAATAATAAAAATAGCAAACCACCCTGCAATACACCAAAACCTACGCCCAAAATCATATCTATCCCATTAAGCTCAAGCATAGATAATATATGTTTAACCAAAAAGTTCACAAACATTGAGACCACTAAAACCATAACAAATATAATAGATAACACAGCAAGATAGCGTAAAAAATAATTAGCTATATACATCTGCAAAATAGGCAAATCAGCTAACTTTTCTGCATAATAATAGGCAAGAAAAAAAATAGATATCCAAGAAATCCATGACAGCATCTGCCTTGAAACACCTCGCACACCACCCAAAATGACTGAAAAAGCCATTAATAAAAGAAACGTCAGATCTACTGCGCCTAAACGTGCCAGCAACATATCACCTTACCTCCGTTTGCACAGCCCTACGCAAAACACTATTACGCATTAACTTACTTAACCATTTACATATCATTTTTGGCAAATCCTCACGTTTAACAACACAATCTACCGCCCCGCTCTCTAATAGAAACTCAGCTTTCTGAAAACCTTCAGGCAAGGCTTCTTTTAATGTCTGCGCTATAACTCTTGGGCCAGTAAAGCCAATCAAGGCATTTTTCTCAGCTAAAATTATATCTGCCTGCATAGCAATACTAGCAGCAACACCACCAGAGGTAGGATCCGCCAATACCGATATAAAAGCGAGACCATGACGACGCAGTCTTGCAATAGCTGCACTAACTTTAGCCATTTGAAACAGACCAATTACACCCTCCTGCATCCGCGCGCCGCCACTGGCAGTAACACAGACTAAAGGCAAACGTTTTGTGATCGCCTCATGTACACTTTGCACTATGCGCTCACCAACCACATAGCCCATAGAACCGCCAATAAAGCCAAAATCAAAGACACAAAGCACCACAGGGCTGACACCTATTACTGAATTAACACAAACTATAGCCTCAGTAGCCGATGTTTTTTTCTTGGCCTGTTTTAAGCGCTCAGTGTAGGCAACTCTATCTTTAAACTGCAAAAAATCTCTTGGTAAAACATGTTCAGCTATTGGCTGCGCAGTCTTTCCTGCTGTTAGATAATCTATCCA
>CACBGS010000005.1 GCA_902538855.1 uncultured Coxiella sp. | reverse complement strand
GAAGTTGCAACAACACATCTACCTGAGCGCGGTACCCAGATAATCATGCATCTTAAAGAGGATGCTGGTGAGTTCTTAGAGGAGTGGCGCTTACGTAAAGTGATTACTACTTATTCTGATCACATCGCTTTTCCTATTATAATGTTCACTGAAAAAGATGTAGATAGTGATGATAAAGATGCAAAACCAGCAAAGGAAATCGTCGAAGAGGTGGTAAACCAAGCCCAGGCTTTGTGGACATTGCCAAAGAAAGATATTACTGATGAGCAGTATGAGGCTTTTTATAAGCATATTTCTCATGATTTTAATAAGCCACTAACATGGGCGCATAATCGTGTGGAAGGTAAGTTTGATTACACAAGCTTGTTATATATACCAAAAGAGGCGCCATTTGATCTTTGGCATCGTGATCATAAACGTGGCTTGAAGCTTTATGTGCAAAGAGTCTTTATTATGGATGATGCTGAGCAGTTGCTGCCATCGTATTTGCGCTTTGTTAAAGGTATTGTCGATTCTAATGATTTACCATTGAATGTATCACGGGAAGTGCTGCAAAGTAGTGAAGCAACTGAGCATATTAAGGCCAGTTGTGTCAAGCGTATTCTCGGTGTGCTTGAGCATATGGTTGAGAAAGAGCCAGAGAATTATCAAGCTTTTTGGGATACTTTTGGCGCAGTACTAAAAGAAGGTCCTGCAGAAGATTTTGCTAACAAAGAGAGAATCTCTAAGTTGTTGCGTTTTGCTTCTACTAATGAAGATGGTGCAAAGCAATCACGTAGTCTTAGTGATTACATTGCTAATATGCAAGAAGGACAAGATAAGATTTATTATCTAATAGCTGAGAACTATCAGGCTGCTAAGAATAGTCCACATCTAGAGCTATTTAAAAAGCGTGGCGTAGAAGTATTATTGTTAACTGAGCGCGTGGATGAGTGGTTGGTATCTAGATTAACTACTTTTGATGGGAAAGATTTAGTATCTGTAACCAGAGGGGATGTTGATCTTGGTGATATAGGTGCTTCAGAAGAAGATAAGGCTGAACTCGAAGAGAATAAGCAAGCGTTTGAAGATGTTATCAAGCGTGTTGAGAAGGTTCTTGAAGGTAAGGTGAAGTCAGTGCGTGTTACTGAGCGTCTAACAGATTCGCCTGCATGTGTGGTGGCTGATGATGATGATATGAGTACTAATTTAAAGCGTATGCTAAAAGATGCAGGTCAAGCTGTACCTGATAGTAAGCCGATATTAGAGCTTAATCCGAAACATCCGCTAGTGGATAGATTAAAAACTGAGACCTCAGAAGAGCATTTTGCTGTAGTGTGTAAGGTATTACATGGTCAGGCAGTGTTAGCTGAAGGAGGTAGTTTGGATAATTCAGCTGAATTTGTTCAAGATATGAATAGATTATTGCTGTCTTAGTTAGACGGTATCATTAAAAAACCCGCTACTGATTGTACAATTAGTAGCGGGTTTTTTAATAGGAAGAAAATATTAGTTTTTGGATATCATATTTATTTTTTTGTAAAGTTTAGGCATTTGTAGACGAATTTCGTCAAGTGTTAACTTTACTTTTTTCATGGTTTCAGGATGGCGTAATTTAGTAATTACTTTAATTTGTTTGATAATGTTATTTTCTATATCGGCTGTGTAGCTATCGTTTAGATTAGCTAAGTTCTGTAGTAGATTAAGATATATTCTTGCTGAGTATTTGCCAATATGAATAACATTATTATTTTGTACAGTGTAATTGTTTAGTATGCACTTTAGTTCGTCAGTGAACTTGGCCATGCCTTTGTGCTCATATAATTCGGAGTTAGGATCGTTGGTGATTTCTGCTATGTGTTTGATAATTTGCTCGACTACCATGTAGAGTTCAGTGTCGTTGTAGTGCCTTAGTTGGCGGCGTTTGATTTGTAACTCGTTGACGTCTAGATTACAGCGTTTGAGTTTAGGTTGGTTGCTGCGACATATTTGTTTGAATTGTGTCAAATAGGTTCTTATTTCAGTACCGAACTCGGAAGTTGATTGTTTCATTATATACACTCCGTAGTATTGTTATCGTTCTTTGATTATACTTATTTTTATTGATGGTGCATTAAAGAAGTTTTAAATATATGTTATTTCTGTTTTTTTCTAAGTGTTGCGCGGCTTATACCCAGTATGGCCGATGCCTTACTTATATTGCCATTGGTATGCTGCATAACTACGTCTATAAGAGGTACTTCTACTTCTCGCATAACTTCTTCGTATAAGTTATCGGGTAGGTAGTCTTTCTGTGCTTCTAGGTGGTTACTGAGAATATTAGTTATCATTTCACGTAACAGGATGGTCTTAGGCATAGCTAAACGTATTTGACTTATTCAATAACATAGCTAAAATCGAAATAAATGGCAAGCCGTTGCTGTTTTTATGATTGTCTTTTTACTGCTTTTAGGCTATTATATGGGCAATTTAATGTTGTTTTAGATATAGTTATGCCAATTTATGAATATAAGTGCAACAATTGCAAGGCTGTTTTTGAGCTTTTAAGAGGCATCCGTGATGTTTCAGCTCCGCTATGCTCTGTTTGTAACTCCGATAAAGTAAGTAAGCTTATATCTATGTCGCAGTTTCAGCTCAAAGGGCAGGGCTGGGCTAGTGATATGTATGATAAGTCTGCTAGTAAAGATACTACCAGTACTGAATAGGGGTAAGTTATGCTGAAAAAATATTTTACAACTGGTCTGATGATCTGGGTCCCAGTAGTTGTCACCTTATTATTTATACAGCTAATTGTGGGTATGGGTGATAAGTTCCTTGCTGCTATCCCAGACTTTTTTGATCCGACAACATGGTTGGGTTTTGGTATCCCTGGCTATGGCTTATTATTTTTAGTACTGGTTATATGGCTTACTGGTATTTTAGCTAAGAATGTTTTGGGGCAGCGCCTAGTAGCGCTTTGGGAGTCGGTGTTATCAAAAGTTCCTTTAGTACGCAGTATTTATTACGGTGTTAAACGTTGCCTACAGGTGTTGTTTACTACTAATAAAGCTTTTCAGCAGGTAGTTTTAGTTGAATATCCTCGTACTAATTGTTGGAGCTTGGCTTTTGTTACGGATAGTTCTCCAGCCCAGCAGATTTTTGATAAGTCGATGTTGGTGTTGTTTTTGCCAACAACGCCTAACCCAACGTCAGGGTATATTTTGGTAGTACCAAAAAAAGATGTGCTGTTTTTAGATATGAGTATTGATGATGCAATACAGTTTGTTATTTCTCTGGGTACTGCTTGCTCGCTGAATGAGGTGGCTATACAAGATAAATTAAAAAAGAAGGGGTAGAATATGCAATATAGATCACATTTATCAAGTCTTATTACGCAAAAGATGATAGATAAGCAAGTTACTTTATGTGGCTGGGTACATAGATGTAGAGACCATGGTGGCGTTATCTTTATGGATCTTAGGGATCATCAAGGCCTTGTGCAAGTGGTGTTTCACCCTGATAATAAGAAGGTGTTTGCGCTTGCTGAGCAATGTCGTACTGAATTTGTTATACAGGTCACTGGTAAGGTAGTTAAGCGTCCTGAAAATACTGAGAACACAGAGCTTGTGTCTGGGTTTTGTGAGGTGCATGTTGATAGTATGCAGCTTATTAATAAGTCTTTGCCACTGCCTTTTGCCATTGATGATGAGGGTCAAGCTTTTGTAGGCGAGGAGACCCGCCTGCGTTATCGCTATTTAGATTTACGTCGTAAAGATTTGCTCAATAGTTTAGAAAAGCGTGCTATTTTGCTTAAAACAGCCCGTCAGGTTCTGGATGATTTAGCCTTTCTTGAAGTTGAAACGCCAGTGCTAACCAAGCCAACGCCAGAAGGTGCGCGTGAATATTTAGTACCAAGTCGTACCCAATCGTTACATGCTTTCGCTCTACAGCAATCTCCGCAACAATTAAAACAGACCTTGATTATCGGTGGTATAGATAAGTACTACCAGTTGGTTAAGTGTTTTCGTGATGAAGATTTGCGTGCAGATAGACAACCTGAATTTACCCAGCTTGATTTAGAGATGGCTTTTGTGGATAGAGAAGCGGTGATGGCAGTTGCCTCAGAGTTACTACAACGTTGCTTTAAGGCTGTTGTAGGTGAGGACTTACCAGAAATAACTCAGATGAGTTATGCTGATGCAATGCTGCGTTATGGTAGTGATAAGCCAGACCTTAGAAACCCGCTGCATTTTGTGCCTCTAGATAGTTATTGTCAGCAGGCTTCATTTAAAGTGTTTCAAGAGCCGGCAGTAAAAGCCGGTCAGCGTGTTGTGGGTATGCGTCTTGCTAATGGCTGTAATCTATCACGAAAACAAATAGATGATTATACTACTTTTGTTGCTAATTATGGTGCTAAAGGCTTAGCTTATATTAAAATACATGATATTAACGATATGCAGTCTTGGCAGTCACCGATTATTAAGTTTTTTGATACTAAGACGCTACAAGCTATGATTACAGCTATTGGTGCTGACTCAGGTGATTGTGTCTTTTTTGGCGCAGGGCCGAATAAAATAGTAAATCAGTCCATGGATGCTTTGCGTAATCAATTAGCTAAAGACTTGGATCTCTATACATGTGCTTGGGCGCCAGTGTGGATAGTTGATTTTCCTATGTTTGAGCAAGGAGATGTAGAGGGTAGCTGGCATTCAATGCATCATCCATTTACGGCTCCCTTTGTGCAGTCTGTGGCTGATTTAAAACAGAACTATGCGGATACGATTTCACAAGCTTATGATTTGGTTCTTAATGGTAATGAGATCGCAGGTGGTTCGGTACGTATACATGATGTTGCTATGCAAATGGCAGCACTTGAAGTGCTTGGGCTGGATGAGGCTGCTGCTAAAGATAAGTTGGGGCATTTGCTAACAGCTTTGCAATTTGGTGCGCCACCACATGCTGGTATTGCTTTTGGTATAGATAGATTGATCATGCTTTTATTAGATAAGCATTCAATTAGAGATGTGATTGCGTTTCCGAAGACGCAAAATGCTAGCTGTCCACTAACTAATGCGCCAAGTGTTATGTCTACACCAGCGCTCAAAGAATTACATTTAAAATCTGCTGTTCTTCAGGATGTTGAAGTTGGCACTTAGCTTAAGGGGTATTCTCTATGGCAGGACATAGCAAGTGGGCAAATATAAAGCATAGAAAAGGGCGTCAAGATGCTCTTCGTGGTAAGCAAAATACTAAGCTGGTAAGGGAGATCACCGTTGCAGTGCGTGAATCTGGTGATGATCCCAAGAGTAATCCTAGGCTGCGACTTGCAATGGAAAAAGCTAATAGGGCTAATGTTACTAAAGATAGTATTAAGCGGGCTATTGATAAGGGTGCCGGCCGAATAGACGCAGAGCAGTACCAAGAGATAATGTATGAAGGCTATGGGGCGCAGGGCGTTGCTGTTTTGGTTAGTTGTCTTAGTGATAATAAGAATCGTACAGTTGCTGAGGTGCGTCATGCTTTTACTAAATATGGTGGTAACTTAGGTACTACCGGTTCAGTGGCTTATATGTTTTCTCGCAGAGCTGTGCTGATGTGTGAGACGGTTAAAGATGAAGAAGCTTTTATGTTGCAGGCTCTAGAGTATGATGTGGAAGATGTCAGCTTTCTTGAAGGTGGGGTTGCTTGTATTGAGATGCAGCCAGCAGCACTGGAGTCCTTAACCCACTTTTGTACGGAGCAGGGTTTGCATATACTAGAGTCTGATGTGCTTTGGCAGGCAGAGAATTTAGTTGATGTTGAGGCTGAATCTGCTGAAAAATTAGAAAAGTTAATTATGGCTCTAGAAGAGCTTGATGATGTGCAGGCAGTGTATACTAGTGCTGCTGGTGTTTAACTCTTTTTAGTGGTGTTATAATGAAAAAAACCATGGATTTGCCAAAAGATTTATTCTCAATGATCTGGTATTTTGCTCGGGCTAAATCTATTTGGTTGTTAGGCATTATAGTGATTACTTTTGTCTTTGCTATGTTAACTTCATTTGTATCATATGCACTAAAAGAGGTTATTGATTCACTTGTCATAGCAAAAAAAGAAAGTTTTTGGGCCGATATGTTCAGTCCTTGTATGTTTTTTATTTGCTGTTATCTGGGAATAAGTGTCAGTCTACGACTTCGTAACTTTTTTTCTTTAGTATTTTATCCAAGTTTACATCGTTCAATGATGGTGTATTTACATGAGTTGTTACAAAAACGGCCTTATCAATACTATCAAGAGCAGATGTCCGGTGGTATCGCTAATCGTGTTATAGAGCTTAATAATGGCTGCGCTATGATTATAGAGCTGGCAACTAAAACTTGGTTTGTGGTTGTGCTACTAGGGGTCTATTTGTATTTGCTTTGGCAGGAATCTGCATATTTTGCTTATGTATATTTAGTATGGCTTGCTGTTTTTGTACCTTTTATGTTGTATCTAAGTGCTAAAGCACGTGATTTGGCTTTTAGTTTTGCAAAAAGTCAAACCAATCTAATGAGTTTGTTAGTAGATTGTATTAATAATATGTATTTTGTGAAACTATTCGCACGGCAGTTTCATGAGCAAACGCGTATTAATGATGCTAGTGTGGAAGTGCTGTCTAAAGATACAGAACTACAGCGTTATTTACTAGGCCTTCGTTGTGTGGGTGATGTGATGTTGGTGAGTCTTATGGGGGCTAATTTATTACTGTTGCTGTATTTATATCAGCGTGGTGAGATCACCAGTGGGGTAGTTGTTTTTGTTGTAGATACTACCATAGATGTCTCCTGGTATGTATGGGATTATTTTGGTGAACAGTGTCTAAAATTAGTTGAAGAGTATGGTAAATGCCAACAAGCACTTACTTTGCTGCATGCGCCTTGGCAATTGCAGGATGATGATGAGGCTAAGCCGCTGCAGGTAGCTAAAGCTAAAATTGTCTTTGATAATATAAGTTATGGCCATAGCGGTAGATCAGGCTTATTTGAGAATTTTAATTTAACCATTCAGCCCGGTGAGCGTGTTGGTTTAGTGGGGTACTCAGGTAGTGGTAAGACAACTTTATTACAGCTGTTATTGCGTTTTTATAGTTTAGATGAAGGTCAGATATTGGTAGATAATCAGGCAATCGAGCAAGTAACATTAGATTCTATTTGTAATCATATTGTGATGGTGCCGCAGGATAGTCAGTTATTTCATCGTTCTATTTTAGAGAATATTCGTTATGGTAATTTAGATGCTAGTGATGAGCAGGTGTATGAAGCTGCAAAAAAGGCACATGCGCATGATTTTATTACCATGTTGCCAGATGGTTATGCAACTTTGGTGGGGGAGCGCGGCTTGAAGCTCTCTGGAGGTCAGCGCCAGCGCCTGGCTATTGCCAGAGCATTTATAAAAGATGCGCCTATTGTATTAATGGATGAGGCTACTAGTTCTTTGGATACGGTTACAGAGCGTGCTATTTACGCAAGTATGCAAACACTGTTAAAGGATAAAACGGCCATAGTAATTGCTCATAGGCTCTCAACAATACAGTCTTTGGATAGAATTATAGTTTTAGATCAGGGGCGTATTGTCGAAGAAGGTAGGCATGAGGTGTTGATTAATAAAGTAGATGGGCATTACAAAAAAATGTGGCGTGATCAAACAGATCAAGATATATTAATGAGTTAGTTATAATGATGAAGAGGCTGGTATGATAGGTTACCTTAGTGGGCAGATTATAGCCTTGTCCGACGGTTTATGTGTTTGCGATGTTCAGGGTGTTGGTTATGAGGTTTTTGTGCATGCCGGTGTGGCTTGTCGCCTGCAGTCTAACGCGCAAGTGCAGTTTTTTATACATCATGTGGTGCGTGAGGATGCACAAACGCTGTATGGTTTTTTGCAAGAGATAGAAAAGTCGGTTTTTAGAGTGTTATTGCAAGCAAGTGGGGTGGGGCCAAAGCTTGCTTTGACTATGCTCGGGGCTTTTCCTGCTGACTCTCTGGTCGGGGTTATACAAAAAAAGGATGTGGCAGCTCTTAAAGCTATAAAAGGTGTGGGTGCACGTGTTGCTGAGAAGATGATAGTTGAGTTACAACCAAAATTTGCAAAGTGGCAAGTCAGTACTCTAAATGCCACTGTACATGCTGCGCCTGTTAATGCTGTGGTTGAAGAAGCATTACAGGCCTTGTTGCAGCTTGGTTATCAGATGGGCTCTATACGTAAACGGGTATCAGCTTTGTATCAGGATGGTATGAGTACTGAGCTTTTACTTAGAAAATCCTTACAGATGCTGGATTAGTATGCAAGAGAAAAGATGTTTTTCTTATTGGCATCAAGGTTGGGATAATGCTCCTGAAGTGGTAAAAATTTGTGCCCATTCTTTTAAGAAGTTCCATCCAGATTGGCAATTCTTACAGCTTGATAAGTACTCAGTTGTTCAGTGGTTGCGTCATGATGAGCAACTACTGCAATTGTTAACCAGCTGTGGTAGTGCAATCACCTATCAACAAGCTAGTGATCTGATACGTATGAGCTTACTTGAGTATTATGGTGGGGTTTGGGCAGATGCAACAGTCTTGTTCGTGCAGTCTCTGAATGATTGGTTGCTAGATTATGTGCAACAGGGGTTTTTTGTGTTCCCGTTTTCAAAACCTGGAATATACCCTGTATCTAATTGGTTTATATATGCAAGTGCGGATAGCCCTTTGGTTGAACAGCAAAATCGCTTGTATAGATCTTCTTTATTAGAATTACTGCGAACCCATCAGCCAAAAGATATTGATTATTTTTTATTTCATCAGGTGTTTGCTCAGAATATTAGCGATAAGGCTTTTGCTAATTATTGGCAGCGCTGTCGTAAGTTTGACAGTGTTGATTGTAGTAAGTTTAACTATTACACGGTTGATGTTGAGCTGGCCCAGGTGTTACTAGGTTATTGCCCGTTGTTTAAACTCAATCACTGTAAGGGTAATATTAAAAAGGATGTGCTGCAAGATGAGGGTTTGCAATATATTTTGCAGACTAAAGGCTTGCATCTTCCTCAGTGACATTTGCTAATAGTTCGCCTAATTCCCCTGATTCTTCAAGTGCTTTCATTATATCGCAGCCACCAATAAATTCACCTTGTATATATAGTTGCGGTATAGTTGGCCAATTTGAAAAGCTTTTAATGCCTTGGCGAATATCCTCATTAGCAAGTACATTGACCGTAATAAATGCAATATTGTGTTTTTTTAGAATGCCCACAGCTTGTTGTGAAAAGCCGCACTGCGGAAACATTGCTTCGCCTTTCATATATAGAACTACAGGGTTTTCAGTTATTTGCTTTTGAATATATTGTTGAATATCACTACTCATTATGTGCTCCAGGGATTTTAGTGTCTAACTTTAATGCGTGTACAGCTTCTGATTTTAATAAGTCGTCTATAGTAGCATAGACCATACGGTGCTGCTCTAACAAGCTTTTGCCTTTGAAGCCAGAATAAATTACTTCAGCGTAGAAGTGAACATTATCTGGGCTATGTATATTAACTTCTGCGCCAATCAGCTTTTTTGTGATTTGTTCAGTGATAATGTCTGGGTTCATAAGGTTTTTAGCTAATGATTATTTAATATTTTAGTTTTTAATTCTAATTAAATCAATGTTTTTTTGTTTTTTTTTACTTTAGTTGCCATTATAGTTGCTGGCCGTATTAACTAGAGTAGTTTGCTATTGGCAATTGTAATTTACGCAAGAGCTTGGCATAATGAGAATATGTTTTCCTAGGAAAAAATATGGTTGATCTGAGTATTGGTGCTTCACGTGCATATTGGCAAGGTTTCGGGGACGGTCAGGTGTTTAAAGTGGTTGCACTTCTTGAGTCAGTGGAGACTTCTTTACTTGAAGGCGATGAGGCTTTTGAAGCTGCTATGGAAAAGCTTGGCGAGACTTTAGCTGAAGTCTCAGGTGATGCTGTAAACAAGCCCCAGGCATTTGTGGATGTAATTGCTCATTTAAAAACGAGTAGGTATCTGCGCTTACTTCAAGCTACTGATGAGGTCAAACCGGGTACTGCGTCAAGTATTATTGCTTATGCAGAGCGTAATATGCAGCAAAATGCTGCAGCTAAACTTTTCATCAATAGAAATGTGATATTTGAGCGTTTTCGACTTTTATCAAGAGTGTTGGCAGCAGATAGGCTGAAATTGCTTGGTGAGGCTTTGGAGGAAGATTGATGAGATTGTTCAAATGGTTGTGCCCATTTCTGTATGTATTATTATTGTTGCAGTCGGTAAATGCTGCTGGTTGCGCTGATATTAAAGGTAAAACTGAGCGTTTATCTTGTATCAAAACTCAGAATGCAGCTCGTCAAAATGCTTTCCGATCAAATTATAGTGCTGTTAAACTTAGTAAATCAGCGCAAGCTACTAAAGCTATGCCTGGGCAACAAAAGCAAGCTGCTGCTGTACTGGCTACAAAGAAAAATATGCCAATGCAGCCCAAGTTAAGTGCTTTAGATATACACAAGCAGAAAATAAAAGGTACTATCGCTAAAACCAATCCAATAAAAACTAATAGGTCCACTAAAGCATCTAAAAAATACAAGAAAGCAAAACGTAAAAAACGTGCATTAGATCGCTTTGCTAGAGGGCAGGCAGTAAGTGCTAAAGTACAAGCTCCTACAACAGGAAGAACTTTTGCTATGCCTAAAAACGTTAAATTAGCTACGAAGCAGCCAGAAGCTGCTGCAAGTCAAAGTAAAACTGCGCAAGCAACAGTTGCCAAGAAAGCGGGTTCGGTTGTTAAACCTGCAGGCACTGTAGGTGCGCAAGTATCAGATCGTGTTGATAGTGATAATGTAATTGATTTGTTCGATACTATTAACTAGCTTTTTGGAAAGGGGATTATGATTATGAAGAGGGCTATTACTTGCTTGTTATTTATACTTACCCCGCATTTATTTGCTCAATCAACACTTACTCCTTTGCAAAGCACTTCTTCTAGTTCAACTGATATCACTGATGAACAATGGGCTGATGATGAGTATATTGGTACTATAAATACTACAATGGGTAATACTGAAGATGCTACTGATGATATTAATGCAGTGACCTACACTGCTCCTGCTCAAGCTGGTGAAGCAGGTGAAGGAGGTGAAGCAGGTGCTGCGACTGATGCACTTGGTGCCAATCAGGTTATTATAGGTAGTAATCAGCAAGCTTTAGGTGAGGCAATTGATACTTTGGGAGATAACCAGGCTATATTGGCTACCAATCAGAATACTTTGCAAAAAGGGCAAAAATCTATAGCGACTAAACAATCTTCTGGTTTTACTACTACTACCTCAAACCAAAATACACTTAAAAATAACCAAAATACTATGTACCAGCAAGCTAATGATAATAAAATAGAGCTAATGGAACAGATCCAAAGCATGATGGATAAAGATAAATTAAGAGGTGTTATGTTTGGTGGCGGTGAAGATGAGGAGAATCAAGATCCAGATAACTTCCTAGTAAGATTGCAAGACTGGCTGCAGAATCAAGGCCGAGATCCATCGGCTAGCGCTAATATCTCAGATGCAGCAACAGCTATGATGTCTTTACTGAATGACCCAAAGATCAAGAAAGCACAGAGTGATTATATGCAACAATCTATTGCTCTGCTGTTTTCAGGTGCAGGCAATAAATGGGGAAAAAACTATTTTTCTGTAAAAGATGTGGTTACTGATCAGCCAGATGCTTTTGGTGATAGTGCTGGTAGATACCAAAGCTTTATTTTTCCAATCATGGAAGATAAACAAGGGGATGGTTTGTATGTAGCCGCAAGCTGTGATGATAGACCTATACCTAGTGAATCAACTAAGGATATAGGTAATCTGATGATAGCAGTTGAGTACGTGCGTGTACTTACCGCGAGTTGTAGTGAAACTTTTAAGGTGGTATGTCAAAACCAAGGTTCGGGTACACAAGATGGTGGCTCTGTACCAGCGTCGGGCGGTGTTACTTTAGCAGAAGGTAGTATGCCTGAGGGCGCCTGTGGTTGTACTTCTAATTTGAGCTTTGTAACGGATGCTAATCGTGTGTGGAATGGTTTTCCAGATCTACTTGATCAGATAATGGTAACGTATGCGCGTTGTGATACTTTTGCAAGCTATAATCCTGGTAGTAATTATAAAAGTCTCTCGGATTCAGTCAAAAATGCCTGTACTGCATTTAAAACTTTAGTGGATGATAATAATATACAAGGTTGGGTAAATAATGATTCTGATGTAAGGGCTAATTTCCAAGATTCTGCGCAAGCCTTTCTTACCAACTTGAAGCCAAAGTTGTTGGATATTAAAAAGCCTCTAGGTTCACTAATTTTTTATCAGATTTTTAATTCTATTAATAAAGAAGCTACCAGTGATGCAGTTAAGAATTATGGTAGTTTAAGCACTCTTATGGGATCAACTTCATATAGTGAGAATGCCGCTGAGAGCTTTGATGATTGTAAGACTATTATGAGTGATTATGCCAACGATCCTAGTAATTTTAATGTAAGTGTTACGCAGATATCTGACCAAAGTACTGGTGCTACTACCGCTCAGCTTGCACAGCTTTATATTAATCAGTCAATGAATCTTACCAGGCAGACGGTAACTTTACCGGTGCCAAATATGAATGAGGTTGCAACTGATGGTGGTATGGCAATAGCAATACATGGTAAGTTTCAAGTTTTCAACTCAAGTGGTGATGCCAAGCTGCCTAGCAATTCTAGTATGAGTATTGCACTGACTGAGCCTTCTAAGGTTAAATCTAATCAGGATCAGAATGCCGTTAAGCTACAAAGCTTTCAGTCAACTTATCGTGAATCTATGGCACCGCTTATTCTTGCTAGATTATTGGCGTTGAGTAATGTTAATGCGCCATTCTTAGATCGTAATATTCTTATTCAAGTTACGCCTAAGTCTGGTAGTAGTGGTTCCTGTAGTTTTACCCCTGCGCAAGCAGAAGAGTTTTATTATGGTTTTCGTTTGGATCCTAGTATATCTTTTGCTAATGCCGATACAGAGGCTGTTAATGCCCAAGCTCTCTATGACCCTGCGACAGGCGAAGCAGCTCCATTAGAGTTAGCCAGCGGTAATTATATGCAACAATTACAATCTTCCTCATCTTCTGAAGTACAGAAAGAGATAGCTGGTTTGTTAGTTGCTCTTACTACTATTTCAAGTAAGATTGCGCGTCAAAATGAACAGTTAAACTTGTTGCTATCTTATAATGCCAATAATGGTATTCAGACTGCAATATCTGATTTGACCGCGCGTTCATTAAGCTTAAAACAGTATGCCGATGGATTCTATAAAGGCTCATCGGTAGCGTCTCCTGGCGGTTCTGAGGAGTAATAAACATGTTCAGACTTGCTCTGTATTGCCGACACATGTGGTTGCTTTGGCTTAGCTTGTGTTGTTGTATATTTGTTTATGCACAAGATGAAGTTACAGCGATTAACTGCTCCGCTATTGAAATTCGCTCGCCATGGTCGCAAGAGTATCCTATTTGTTGGATGAAAAAAGATGCTTTTATAAATGCGCTGTGGCCTAAAGATACCTTTGTATCATTGGATTACTTAGGTGTGGATTATCCTAATGATGGTGCTTTTTTTACGGCTTTAGATGCATTAAAAGACCCTAGAACAACGAATGTTTGTGTAGGAGATGATTGCTATGGAGAAGTATTTGCTGCTAATCTCTATCAGTTTTTAGGGTCGGGTGCAGATATTCTGCGTAATGAGTCTACCTTTGATATGATAAAAATTTTAGGCTTATTTAATGATGATGTCCTAGAAGGTGATTTAACTTATCAGTTTTTAGATAAAGTTATTGATAGTGGTAGAGTTGCTTATTACAAAGAGGATGCTACTACTGTTAGTACTGATCCCATTAAAATAGTGCCATATAAAATACAAAATGCACCGGTACCTAAGGTGGCCGATAGTAATCTAAATGTTGCTAGTGATGCTGGTTTTAGTAAATATCGTACAATGGCTGATATGTTATCTAGTACTAATAATATGCGACAACTCATTAGTAGTTGCGCTAATAGTTATATTCCTTTTGTTACTTTTGAAGAAACGCAGCGACTTGATAGTTTATCTGATGAGCAGCGTTCTAGAGAAGAAATGAATACATCTCAAGGTGATGGTTTGCCTGAGTTAATCATAGATGGTGATGATCAAATAACATCTGGTTGTAGTATGCTAATTGGTGATGTTAAAGATAATGTTTACTGGAATGGTATGCCACAGATGATGGAGAATTTGGGTGCTTACAAATCTGCGCTTGATAGTCTACGTACTAATGCTGCTTTTAATGAATTTACCAGTTCCTCTGAATTTCAAGTTTATGCCGCAGCAAGTGATTGTTTAACAGGACTGCTACAAGTGTTGTACGCAAAAAATGCTATTTTTATCGAAACTAATATTGCTTTTAGTGGTTGGAAGGCGTCATCGGATGACTGGTGGGAAAGTGTATCAACAGCAGATAGTTTGGCAGGATCGAATAAATGTAAGGCTTTTGCCGATATATATACCGATGCTGCAGGTAATAGAACCAGCTTATATAAGGTTGAAGCTGAACAGATATTTAATGCGCTTATACCAATTACCCAGGTGCCATCAAAAGATCCTGTGGCTAATATTATGCGCGCTTTTGTGAAGGTTTTGCAGAAACTTCAAGAGCAGTTTACTGCCCAGTTATCAATTGTGGGTATTGATGCTGCCGGTGATTATCTTACAGGGCTTGCTGCTAGTGATCCACTACGTACTAGTATTGCTGATCTAGATTTACCTCCTTATCCACAACTTTTATATCTTACTGAAGATGCAAGATCAGCAGCTTTTGCAGATGATGTGTGTACCTATAAACCTTTAGCAGAGCGACTTGAGGCCAGTTCTCATGACGATGCTTACTCTAAAATACAAAAAAAACTGGTGTCGCAACTTATGAAATATGAGCAAGGTCCACCTACCGTTGGTATTGATACAGAGTTGATTGATTTAGATGCAGTGCAAGTTTACGATGGTGAAAATAGACCAAAGAGGGAGATTGCGCCTAAATTACAGCTGCTGTTTTTGTTGCATGGTCGTATGAATCGATATCGAGAAAACTGTTTATTTGGTATACCAGATGATTCTCGGGTAATGTACCCTGAGCTTGCAGATTCTAGTGATGAACCAGTGCGTATAAAACTACCTGAAAAACACTATAAGCTGTATAAAACAGCCCAGGCTGATCTGAAAAAACAATTACGCGATGAGTATGAGACGTACAAAAATTCGCAAATGCGCTTATCTATACAAAGGGGTATGTTTGCTTATCAGGTGAAGTCTGCTTTACTTGGTACTATGCAATTTGCCCAATCAGCAACAGCTGATAGTCAAATTTGTTATTACAGTAGATCTGAGCTTATGCATCTTAATAAGCAATGGCGTCTTAGTCGAAATAATAGCGATCTCAGTTCAATATTGCATCTTAATAACTACTCTAATGGGCAAGTGCTTCCAATGACTGGCGATGATAATGGTGTCATGGCTTATAGAGCTTTCCTTGATAATCCAACAGTCCAGTATGCTGCTCGTGAGGTAGATACTTTAAGAGATTTTGCTTATCAACTATCTATATTAGTACAACAAAAATATCTTGAATCGCAACAAAAACAATCGTTGCTGCTCTTTTATGCTGCCTTGCAATCTGCTGCAACAGATATGCCAATTGAGAAGCTCGCTTATATGGTCAAAGAAAGCTATACCGATCCTATAAAAAATTATTATAGAGGCCTGCCTGCTGCAGGTAGTGTTATGGATGGAGAGGGTAATAACTCTGATGAGGGCGTGCCTACTAATAGTTCTGAAGATGATGATATCATGAAGGGTACTGCAGAAGACCAAGGGCAAGCAGGTAATTGTATAGAAACGCGTTAGAAATTATTGTTTTCTATATGGCTGAAGTATTCTTTAAGCTTTAGCGTGGCAATTCTGCCACGAGGACTGCGTTGTACAAAGCCTTGTTGTATTAAAAATGGTTCTAATATATCTTCAACAGTCGCTCTAGTCTCACCAATAGTAGTAGCTATGGCATCTACACCAACAGGTCCATTATCAAATTGATAGACAAGCGCATGTAGGTATTTGCGGTCTAAGTTGTCAAAACCAAAGGTGTCAATATCCATTGCCTGTAATGCATCTAATACCAGTGCACTATCGATGATATCTGCTTGTTTGGCTTGTGCAAAATCGCGTATGCGCCGTAGCAAGCGATTAGCTAACCTAGGTGTGCCTCTTGCTCTTTCTGCTAATGTTAATGCTGCTTCTTTATTAATGTTGACAGATAATTTTGCAGCAGATTTGCTAATGATAATACTTAGATCTTGTGCATGGTAGTACTCAAGTCTTTGTATAATTCCAAATCTATCTCGTAGTGGTGAGGTTAGTGTGCCAGCTTTTGTGGTAGCACCTACTAAGGTAAATGGTGGTAAATCAAGCTTTAATGATCGGGCAGAGGGCCCTTCACCAACCATAATATCAATCTGATAATCTTCCATTGCAGGATAAAGTATTTCTTCTATTGAGGCTTGTAGTCTATGTATTTCATCAATAAATAGTACATCATGCGGCTCTAAATTGGTAAGTAGGGCGGCTAGATCTCCAGCTTTCTCTAATATAGGGCCAGATGTTTGTTTGATATTACTTTGCATTTCAGCAGCAATGATTTGTGCTAAGGTGGTTTTGCCTAAACCAGGAGGGCCGAAAAGTAGTACATGATCAAGGCTTTCACTACGTGCTTTGGCCGCTTGAATAAATACTTTTAATTGTTTAATGACTTTTTCTTGACCAATATACTCATCAAGTTTTTTTGGTCTGAGGGCACAGTTGCTGTTGCTGCCCATTGCTGTTGTTTGTACTTCACGTTGCTCTATTGTGTTCATAGGTTTATCTGTTGTGGTTGTATTAGTCTAGCTTTTTTCTGAAAAATAATATACCCTGCAAACAATATAATCGGAGTGTTTTCTCGTGGACGCTGTTGCAGAGTCTAAGAATTCTTTTATTAAAGATGTGTACACACAGGCATGGTGTGCGCATTTTTTTAAGCAGCACAATTCTATGCATGGTAAAACTTTTTTAATTACCGGGGCAAGTCGTGGTATTGGACAGGCTATTGCACGATTATGTGCCTATTGGGGCGCACGTGTATTGCTTACTGCTCGTGATGATGTTTCTATTAATGCCTTACTGGTGGAATTGCATCAGCTGTATGGAGATGTTGGGCATAGAGCATATAAAATGGATTTGGCCGATTTTGCTTCTATAGATATGGCTTCGCAAGCAATTGTAGCAGATGGGCATAGCATTGATGGTGTATTTGCTAATGCAGGTATAGCTGCTGATGCCGATGCGCGTACTAAAACGGGTTACAATCGTACTTTTTTTGTTAACCATATCGGACATTATGCTTTTCTTGCAAAGATACTACCTTTATTGGGTCATGGCGTAGCAAGTAGGATTATTATGCAAAGCTCTATTCGCCATTGGAGTGCTGTGAAATATACTGACTTCTCTTGCTATTTTTCTAAACAGAACTGTGCACTGCCTAGCGCATACGCAGATAGTAAATTTGCTAATGTTGCTTTTGCTATGTATTTAGATAATCTTTGTACCCTACATAAAAAAGATATACGGGTGTTAAGTGCCCACCCTGGTTATGTGTTGACGGATATTAATAAATATGCCCACGATATTAGTCTAGCTAGTATGTTGTATAATAGTATATCTGGACAATGGAGTCGGCTGGTTTTGCAAACTATTCCTAAGTTGGGTTTAGCGCAGCCAAGTATTTATGCTGGTGCATTACCAAGTTTATTTGCTATGTTTGCTGAGAATCCAGATTGTTATTACGGCCCACAGGGTTTTTTAGGCTTATGTGGTATGCCTGCTGTTGCGCGTATGCATAAGTGTGCACAGAAAGTACAAATTCAGACAGATCTTTGGCATAAAACAGAGCAGTTTACTGAGATACAATATTTTTAAAATTAGCGTATGTGATCGTCATCAAGCCATGATATAGCTGATTTTTTATCTTTTTTTTGTTTATTGTCTCTGGTATCATACACTTTTTTATGTTTGCGTATTTCTGCTTTTTGTGAACTTGTTAGCTCATGTGTTTCATCATAGCCATCAAGAAAGTTTTGTATTTCACTACGATAGTAACGTTTTTGAGCGTACAAAAGTCGGATAAGCCTTGAAAACATAGTAATATACACTGAGCTTGGTTATACTATAGTATAGCCGCTGCTACATAGACAATAAAGGTTTCAGTTTGATAAAAAAGCATACTTCACAGCTACAACCATCATGTCAGTTGCGCTGGGGTGATTTCAGTGATTTACATACTTTGTCAGGTTTGCAGGCTTTAGATGCTAAGTTTGTTGATTATATTACTGTGCATGAGCCTGACTGGGCTGCAAGGTTGCAGCAAATAAGAGAACAGCGTTTAAGTATTGCACCAGCTGATTATACCGATCTAATTTTGGTCTTGGCACCGTATCTAGAGCGCTTTTTATTAGATTTGTTTTCTATTGATTTAGCTGAACTTGCTGATACTTATCAGGATAGTGATAATCGTATGCTATTGCGGCAGCACTTTTTTCAGTTGGTTGATAAAAAACATTACCGACCAACTTTGTCGTTGTCTTATGCTGAGGTTGCCAATTGGCTAAGACAGCAGGTGCCTTTATTAGAAGAGGATGTAGCGCGATATGCTGCTATGATTCTACAAAATGAAGATGAGCAGGCAATAGAGCGCTTACGCTTGTGGTGTTATTATGTAAATAAAGACAGTAGTTTGTTTACACAGTTGACCGATTGGTATGCGCCATGGCGCCCAGAGAAAATACAGCCGCTAGCTGTTGCAGCAGACTTGGATGTTAATAATAGTTGGCGTACTCAGCGAAATAGCCCTTATCAACGAGATAGTTTTGCATTGGTGAATGCTGCTATGCCTGTAGAGCAAATAAGCTTGCATAATCATTATTGTGTTACTTGTCATGATAAAAAAGTAGATTATTGTCGTAGTGGTTTTCACAAGAAAAAAGCAGATCCTAATGCAGGTTACAGGGAAGATAGGCATGAGCAACAGATGCATGGTTGTCCTATTAATCAGAAGATATCAGAAATGCATTGGTTAAAACAAAAAGGTTTTCACCTTGCTGCACTGATAGCAGTGATGATAGATAATCCTTTATGTGCCCTCACTGGTCATAGAATTTGTAATGATTGTATGCGCTCATGTATTTATCAAAAGCAAGAGCCTGTTGACACACCACAAGTTGAATCAAGAATATTGACCGATATTTTATCCTTACCTTGGGGGGTGGAAATATACAGTTTACTTATGCAGTGGCATCCACTACGCCTTGATGAATATTTACCTAAAGTAGACAATCAACGTAAGATTGCAGTATTTGGTTTGGGTCCTGCTGGTATGGGTTTAGCCCATCATCTAAGTATGCAGGGGGCTACTGTGGTAGCTATGGATGGTGCTGATATAAAACCATGGCCATATGGCGATGTTATGCAGCCTATCTATTCTTACAGTAGTATTTATGAATCTTTAGAGGATAGAGCGGTATTAGGCTTTGGTGGTGTTGCTGAGTATGGTATCACTGTGCGTTGGGATAAAAATCTACTCAAATTGGTCTATCTTAATTTATTACGCAGACAGCGTGTATTACTTCAAGCTAATATGCGCTTTGGTGGTAGTGTTGATTTAGATGATTGCTGGCGCTTAGGCTTTGATCATGTGTGTTTAGCTTTAGGTGCAGGTTTACCTAAAGCCCTTAATATCCCAAATAGTATGGCTAGAGGTATGCGCCAAGCTAATGATTTTCTCATGGCTCTTCAGTTAACCGGTGCTTATCAACAAGATACTTTTGCTGAATTATCTTTGCAAATGCCTATAGTTGTTATTGGTGGTGGATTAACGGCTGTTGATACTGCTACTGAAGCTAAGTCTTTTTATTTACAGATGACGCAGCTTGTTACAAAACGTATCAATTTCTTAGAGGATAGTATGGGCAAGCAGGCTTTCTGGCAGGCTTTCTCTGAGCAAGAGCAAGCAAAGCTTGCCATATGGCATGCGCATGGTCAGGCGATACTACAGCTTAGGCAGAGAGCATTACAATCATCTACAGATGTTGATTATTCTGATCTTATATCAAGTTGGGGTGGTGTAAGTCTGGTCTATAGACGTGCTATTGAGCAGGCCCCAGCCTATAGACAAAATGCCCATGAACTACAGTCTTGTTTAGATCAAGGTGTGGTTTTATATACTCATACTAGGCCAATATCTTTACAGGTTGATGCGTATGGTAACTGTAGCGCGCTGCTGTGTTTACAATGTGATAAGACTATAGCATCTGCTATGCATCTATCAGAGCTAGTATTGGATAAGCAAACTTTGCATGCGCGTATCAACTCTCCCCAGCAGTGGCGAGAAGGTTTAATTATTAGCTTGGATTTGTTAGCAGATGAACTGCCACAATATTGGCAAGTTCAGACCTTAGATAAGGAAAAAAATACCATTGTCTTAACTCCTTATCATGCTTCTTTGCCACATTCTATCTCAGTGCGTACTGATAGTGCTCAAGTTTTATCCCTATGGCAGGAATGTATACTGCCTGCCAAATCAGTTTTTGTAGCTACTGGCGCTGTGGCTAATGTGGCTTATAGTTATGAGTATAAAAATCAATTACAGAGACAGGGGCAGTTTTATGCTATGCATAAACTCGCACATGATAATACTAGCTTGATTAAAACAGCATTAGATAATGCGGATTTAGAATCTGAGCAGGGCTTCTTTACTGATTATAATTATCAGGGTAGAAAAGTATCTTTTTGTGGTGATTTGCATCCGCATTATCATGGTAGTGTGGTTAAAGCATTGGCCTCTTCACAGTATGCAACACCTCATATTATGCGAAGTTTAACTGGCTTAGCTGCTAGTAAGGCGTTGGATGCTAATGCTTTTATAGATAATCTTGCTGCTACATTTAATGCATATTGTACACAGATTAGCCCTTGTTATGATGGGAGCTATCATTTGGTGTTGCGTTGTCCTTGGTTAGCAAAAAAAGCACAGCCTGGGCATATGTTTCGCTTGGCTCGTAGACGCTTTGCGCATTATCATAAACATGCAATGACTACACAGGCGGTTGCCCTAAAGGTTGCAGGAGTAGAGTTGGATCAGGGGCTATTGCATTTTATTTTTAGTGCCGATGATGTTGCAACTACATGGCTGGCACAATTAGAAACCGGTGAGCAATTAAATTGCATGGGTGTTACCGGGGTGAGGTTGAGTACGCCAAAACAATCAAGCCATGTATTATTGATTACAGATCAACAGGGTATGGGTGTTTGTTGTTTTTATGCAAGAAAGCTGACGGGTCTTGGGCATAGTGTTACTATTATAGCCAAAGAGCTCACAGCAGCAGCACGGTTATTCTATCAGCAGTGGCCGCTATCTTATCCTTTTCAAGTACAGGATGCGGATAATACATCAGAACTTACTGCTATGTATTTACAAAGTTCTCATGTTTATTTGCAGGGGGCAGCGGGTTTTGTTATTACCCAATATCGACAATTATTAGCAGAGCATAAACAGCATAAACCCATAATTGTTGGTGCTGTACATGGTCCTATGCAATGTATGTTAAAAGGTATTTGTGCTCAATGCTTACAGTGGCAGATTGATCCAGATACTCTACAAAGAACCAAAGCAGTATTTTCTTGTTCGTGGCAGGATCAACCATTAGAAATTGTTGATCTAGATCATTTGCAAGCTAGAAATGATGCTTGTCAGTTACAAAAGAAGCTGTATAAAATGTGGTATGACCAACGTTAATTTATTTTAAAGTTCTCAGGTATTCATTTTCTGCTGAACTAGGCTTTGGGTTAGCAAAAAACGCATGTGGTACATATTGTGAAATTTCACTTTGTTGTGGAAATAAAGTATAGGCATCGTTTGTTGTTTCTTTATCGATGAAATTGATAATGCGCTTGCGTACTTTATTTAAATCTTTGTTGTTTTGGTTTAGCGCTATAGCTTTATCAATATACGCTAATGCTTCAAGATTATGTTTGCGGTAACTTAGAGCGTTGGCAAGGCCTTTATATGCTTTAATAACAATGTTGGTATTTTTGCAAACTTCTAATGCTTTATGATACCAGTGGGTATTATCTTTATTGCCTGCAAAATAGACTTTTGAATTACCAAGACCTATGCATGTAAGTGCGTATAGTTCTTTCAAGACCCATTCATGCTTGTGGTTTTTGATCTGTAACATGTTCCTGCTAAGATCCAAGGCTTTTATATAGTATTTTTTTTGTTGGGTTTTATTACCGGTGTAGCTATTGCCAAGCCAATAGTATACTTTTATTTGGCAAATAGGGTCTGGTTTTTGTTGTAGTACTAGTAATGCAGAGTATAAAAGGTCGCGTTGTGATTGTGGCTTGTTGCAAATTTTCTTACTTTTACATATTAGTTCGCTGGCTGTCAGACCTTCTACTTTTTTCATATTTATCTCCGTTGCTTAAAATACTATACTTTGTTATTGTATAATTACAATGAAAGTTTTTCAATAAAGTTGCTTTTAGGGGGCATAAATGCGTACAGTTACAGTTGTTGTTGGTGCTAATGGAGGTATTGGCTCATGTTGTGTGAAGCAGCTGGTATCAAGAGGGGACTCTGTGTTGCTTATTGGGCGTTCTGAGTCTGCTATTTCTGAGCTAGCGCAACGTTACTCTATGCCTTTTAAGATTGTAGATCCAACAGATGCCATTGCAATGACGAATGCCTTGCAGGAAATTGCCGAAAAGTATCATATTAAAGCAGTAGTCAATTGTGTGGGCTCTATTATGTTAAAGCCTATACATTTGCTAACGGCAAATGACTGGCAAACCACTTTAAATACTAATTTGAATTCGGCTTTTGCTTGCGTTCAGGCTGCTGTTAAGGTGATGATGCCACAAGGTGGTGGGCAAATAGTGCTTTTTTCAACAGCCGCTTGTGAGATTGGTTTAGCCAATCATGAAGCTATTAGTGCTGCGAAAGCAGGGGTTGTGGGACTTATGAAGGCTGCTGCAGCAACTTATGCTCATAATAAAATACAAGTGAATTGTATTGCTCCTGGCATGGTTGATACACCCTTGAGTCAGCGTATTTTGGCTAACCCTAAGGGTAAAGAAGTTAGCTTGAGGGCGCATCCTCTTGGTAAAATTGGTCAGCCTGAGGATGTGGTGGGTATGTTAATAGCCTTGCTAGATAATAGTTGGGCTACTGGACAAGTATTCACTATAGATGGTGGCTTAAGTGCTATAAAGCCAGTGACGTAAGCTTTAATTGATAAAACAGACTTTTTTGTTTATAATAACCCTATGGGGGCGCATTTGGCTTCGACGTGATTGAAGAGGCTGGAGGTGCATGCCGAGCTTACAAGGTTGCTCGTAAAACACTTTGTGAACTTATAACTGCAAAACGTAGTAGAAGAAAGAGCGTTCGTGGCAGCATTGCCGCTAACGGTCTTTTAGATAAAGTAGCGCAAGCTGCCTAATCCCGTAGTTAATGTGTGCTTGTGCGTATTAAACTGCGGTCATTTACACAAGACCGTGTATTTATGTAACCTGGACGTAGATGCATTAAATTAAACAGGTAAGTGCTGGGCTGTTGTGCCCGTCCATATGCCTGGCACTGAAATTTTGGCGAGGCTAAGCATGTAGTACCAAAAGATGAACATGAGCGGACGCGGGTTCGACTCCCGCCGCCTCCAATGTTTGATCAGGTATTACTGTTACGATAAAGAATGTATGAATGTTGTGTTGCTTTATAGCGGGTATATATATAACCCGCTATAAAACTTAAGCTTTTAGAATAAATATGCTAGCTGCACTGCACCGCCTTGTAAGGCTTTAAATGTTTTTGTGTTATCGCCGTCAGTGTTGCCGTCGGTGGTTTTGGTGTACTTGAAGTTTACGGTATTAAGCCAAGCGCCGACTAATATCTTTTCATTAATAGCGTATTCTAGCATCATGTATTGTTGTATATTGTAATCTTTTTTTAGTTTACGTGTATCTCCTGATGTTGGGATTTTTTTTCCAGCAGAGACGCCAAAACCAAACACGCTGTTGGTTGTAAGTGCTGTATTTTTTCTCAAGTATAAGTAAGAATCAAACCCTTTTTCTTTTTCTGTAGTGGTTACAGCAGTGGTTGCAGAATCTTTGGTGGTATCCGTTTTTAAACTTGCGTATGTTAAGCCGCCAATACCGAATGTGTAGGTATGGTCGCTTGTGTAGTAGCCGCTACTTATTCCACCGTTTGCAACTTGGATACTTATACCGCTTTGATGCAGCTTGCTAAACGCAGCAGTGTCTATATTAGCGAAAATGTTTGCACTAAGTGTGCATAGTGTTAATGTGTAAAATAATCTGTTAAGCATAAGGTTATTCGATGAAAATATTCTTGATGTTAACACATGCTTAATATTACTGTCTAGATTATACTGTTTCTAATATCTGGTATGACATCCATTGCCATTTTTTTGCTAGGCGGGTGAGCTTTTTATTATGTCTTATATTGTAGAGTAGATCTGCTGTATTGTGCCAAGAGTAGCTTTGTTGGCCATCATCAATAGTGCTAAATGGTTCTTTAATATAGAACAACATGCATATGTCAAATAAGTAGTGGTGTTTAGTATCATTTGCTGTGGGCTTGTATTGAATACTTAAGTGAAAGATTTGGTTGTTGACCAATGTGAGGTCTGAGCGTAGTTGTGTGCTTTGTTTAGCTATTTGTTTTATGGTCTCTGGTGTATTGTATAAGCTATGCAGCTCGCCTTGGGGTAGGGGCCATGGGCTACTGAGTTGGTTTTTAAGTAATAATACAGTGTGATCACTGGGCCTGATTATCCAGGCAGATCCTGATATTTCAACGCTGTGAGGTTTTTTGCTTTGGCTGCCCAATGCTTCAAAAGCTTGTACGATATCTATCTCGTCTGGATATATCTTTAAATAATTTTGTAACTGTTGATAGGTTAAGGGCATAATCACAAGTATAATAACTTATAACCAATGTAACCTAGTCTGCTAAGGATGTAAATAAGTGGTTTTTATTTGTTTGTTGCTATGTTAATATAATTTACTAGTTTTCTAGTATATTGCTATGAATGATGCGTTATTAAGACACTTGGTTTGTCCGTATTCGGGTGCCTCTTTGTTGTGGCTTAAAGAAAAAAATGAATTGTGGTGTCGCGCTAGTAAGCTAGCTTACCCAATTGTTGATGGTATTCCGGTGATGCTTATTGATCAGGCAAGAGCATTATCAGATGCTGAATATGAGTCTATGAAATAAAAGGGGGCGTTATGGTTGCGCAAGAAGACACTATTTTTACCAAAGTTATAAACAGAGAATTGCCTGCAGATATAGTGTATGAAGATGATAAGTGTCTTGCTTTTCGTGATATTCACCCGGTGGCGCCAGTGCATGTACTATTAATTCCAAAAGTTGTGATACCTAAGTTGTCAGATGCAGAGGTTCAACAGCAAGATTTACTAGGTTATTTATTATTACAGGCACCAAAAGTGGCAAATATTCTTGGGCTTGATGATACTTTTAGATTGGTTGTTAATAATGGCGCAGGTGCAGGACAGACTGTTTTTCATTTACATTTGCACATTATCGGTGGCCGTGATGTGCACTGGCCTCCAGGTTGATATTTTTCGCTAAATATCTCCGTTATTTTCACAATACATTCTTATTCGGCCAAATAGGTGTTTGCCCAAAGCTGTCACTGGCATAGCAAATACAGCACCTAAAACACCAAAACTATTGGCACCAATCAATAGTGCTAAAAAACTAGTAAAAAAGCTTAACCCAACATGATGGCCTACTAAGCTGGGTATTAATACACTGTATTCAAGTCCGTGTACTACTACAAAGACACTTAGTAATGATAGGTAGGCAAATATATTGCTATTTAGTGTGAATAGTATGAGTAGGGAAGTGATGAGTCCGACAGTGGTGCCAAGATAGGGTACGAAGCTCAGCAAACCAGTAATAATTCCAAGTGCAAAGCCATAAGGTAGTCCAATAAGTACAAAGCCAGTGCTGTAGCCTGCAGCAAGTGTGCAAACTAGTATAATCTGTCCTCTAATATATGCTGCAAACACTTCATTGGCTTTAAATAAGGCCAAGTTTACTTCTTCTTTTAGAAATTTTGGTGCATTATGATCTATGCCATTGATTACCTTCTTATAGTTTATACCTAGAAATAAGTACAAAATAGGAATAAGTACTAGGTCAATTAGCCAAAATAAATGGCCAAGAATCTGGCTTGCAGTATCGTGGGCAAAATTTAATGTGTTTTCTAGTGTGCCATAGTTTAAGGTTGCTAGATCTTTGAAGAACTGTGTTGATTTTTTCTCCATAGCCATAGATTCAATATCTAGGTTGATATCATAAGTTGCGGCTTGAGCATTTATATAGTTGATAATGTTTGTAATGTATTTTGGTAATGCTAGAAAGAGTTTTTGTGTTTCAGCAAAAATATAAGGAAGGCCTTGGGTCAGGAGTATGCCTATAATATATAGCTGAATTATGAAGATAATGCTAACGGCAACTTGTCTGGGAAGGTGGGTGTGCTTTTCAAGAAAGTCTATAGCAGGGAGCGAGATATATAGTAATATACAGGCGATAATTACTGGATATAGAAACTGGCCTAATCCGACTATAAAGCAATAAATAATAAGAATCTCTAAGAAAATGAAAATACTTAGACTGTGTTCTTTGAATATGCGTTCAGTGCTATTGATTTGCATACGGTATTAAATAATAATTATGTTAGCAAAAAAATATGGTATAGTATACTTTTGCTGCACATATAAGTTGATATTATTTTGTTCTAACATTATTATCTAGGCGATAATTATAATAATGTTGAACAATAATATAGGATGTAACATATTTATGAAGAATATCCAAAAATTATTACCTTTAGCTGAATCATCTTTCGGATCCCTTGTGAGTGTCTTGTTATATGTGTGCCTGCTTACTAATCTTGATGAGATGTATATTGGAAGCTTCTCTGTGCTTGGTTGTACGACTGTAGCGGCACAGTTTGCCTGTCTTATATTTAACCATCAGCGAAGGGATGAAGTGCTCGCCGTTATATCCTTGCTCTTTTTAGATAAAATAAATAATAAACAGGATTGTGTTGTGCAACCAAACAGAACTTTAATGCAGAGGATTAGTAATTCTTTTACTACGACTGTTGATAGTTCACCTGCTAAGACTAAAAAAAACTTGGTTACTTTACTTTTAGCTGGAATTAAAGATATGCGAGAACCTTATGTGCACACACTAGCACATAGTATTCTCTTTACTGATACGGCTACTGATACCGCCTTAGAATATAGGCCTAATATAGATTATGCTTTAAGAAGAACGATGCTTTCTGCACTTATGCGTTTTGGTTGGAGCTACTCTTGTAATTTTGTTTATGATATGTCTAATTATTTTTCTAAACAGGGTAATACTGTAGATGCCGCTGTACAAGCTGCTGATTATAAAAAATTAGCATATGAAGTTTTTTACAGGTTTGTTTGTGAGCACAAAGAGCTTACTTTTGATATAGTTAAAAGTTACCTGCGGCAATTTGCACATGAGACAACGCATACAACAATTAGCTGTCAAGAAGATGAATGGATATTGCTTAGTAGTGAACAGGTGCCTGAGCCTATCTATTTGCCAAAGAATGTTTTGCAGCTGATCAAATTGTGTCAGCAGCCGAAAATGGATAGTATATTGCGAGCTTCATATAATACTATTATAGAAGAAAACACAAAAAATACTCTGGAAGTTGTGTTGCCGCAGTTGCCTAATATGCTGTTACGACAAGTTAAGCAAAAGATTATGCAGGATTTTTCAGGTTTTTCAGAAGCTCTTTCTGCTGATAACGCCGGTTTTTTAGATGGTGTGCTTGCTTTTACTATGGTATCAGAAGGAAGTAGGATACATGCCTTTCGGGAAGCTCAGCAGCTCTCTGATGCTCAAGTTATACTTATTAACCTGCGTAAAGACTTTACTAAGCCTTTACTTAACGCTATAAATCAAGAAATTATTCGTGCTGATGGTGATCCTGCGCATACTAAAGAACTTGTATCGGATTTTCTAGAAATTGTTTCTTTCTTTACTTTGGAAGAAGCTACTAAAAGTCAATTGGATACCCAGGAGTTTCTGTATAATACAATCGCTGGTTTTGTCTCTAAATATCCTGATTTTATTATGCGAAATAGCCAAGTGTTTCATAATAACATAGCTTGGGAGCGCTTGTTACGTTCAATCTTTATGCATGATAATAATTATCATGCTATGTCTGCTATTATGCCGTTTTTTAGTTCAATAACGGCAAATACTCTACATATGTTGGTTGCTCCACAACTACCAGGAGATCAAAGAAAGCTAGGTGTCGGCGCAGTTGAGAATTTATTATTATCAACAATAAGAAAAGATAATGATATACCTAATAATGATATGATAAACCTTTTAGCTGTGTATGCAAAGAATACAAGCTTGGATATGCTGCCTTTACCCGCAGCTAGTTGTGTGTCAAAACAGGCATACCAATCATTTATGCAAATACCATGGCTTAAAAAATCTATCGATGCTTTCAGCCACAAAGGTGATATGCCAGATTTTATATATTATCTCCTTAGTACTATATTGCCAGAAGATGATACTAAAAGACGAGAGAATATTATTGGTATTTATGAATTTATTCAATTAAGTAATTCTGGCTATAAGAAATCTGATAATTCACAAACTCGCTATAACTGTAATGATATGCTTGCCTTATGTAAGCTATGTGCTGATTTATTTGCTGGTAGATCACAAAAGTTGTTACATAATTATCGTGATATCGCAAAAAAACACTCTTATATTTCTCAGTCTATGATAGCTATGATGCAAAGTGCTATGACTGGTTCGGCAGATGCTAATGCAGTACAAATGGATTTATATGATAATGTGCAATTAGCAGAATGTGTTACGAGAAATATTATCAATAGTAATCGTGTGGATACAGGCAGCCTAGATAAGCAAACCATGGTGGCTATTCTGGATGAGATACTGCGTAAAAACTCAGCGACTGCAAAGATAGTTGCGCCTGTGGAAAAGCATTATATGCAAATAATGTTGCAACAATTATTACAACAGCCAGTATTAAACAATTTACATGCTGCTTTAACCGGTTTTAAGGCTTGCTTTACACCTGAAGTTGCTGGTAGTTCTAGAGCTGGGTTAAATGTAAACTTTAGTCATGCCTACATTGCAGAATGTATGAACTTTCTTGTTAATTCTGCTCCTTTTGATGACATACTGGTTAGTATATTCCAGTCAGCAGTAGACATGACTACTTATACTGGGGCTAATATATTAGAAAGTGGTTTGCCTAGTGATCTTTTATTACGTATTTCAAAGCTTTGGTTAGTAGATACAGCAGTGGTTGAGAATGCCCAAGCTTTGGCTGTACTGAATAAATTAAGAAAGCATCAAGAGACGCAAGACTTTTTCTGCAAAGTCATTAATGATACTGTTGTTGGAGATTTATTAGCTGGTAATGAATATCAAGCAAGCTCAGATTTAGGTGTTTATGCTAGAGAGCTGGTTAGATCTTTGCTTGCATTGTCTGATCAAAACTTTAAAGAGTTGTGTTTGGATATTTCCTCGCTGCAGGGTTCAGAGAGTGATCGCTATGCGCTGGCTGTAAAAATCAAACAAAGTTCTTATTTCAGTTCAGTAAATGAGAATTTGATTGCTATTTTGGGAGATGCCCATCCAAATGCTAAAAAGTTACTGTTTAAACGTTTGCTCGGATCAATTGGTGTGAATCTGGATTTTGAAGATTCTAGTGAGCTTTTAAACTATTTTTCTCAGGGTAGCTCATACTTATATCATGCGGTAGATCGCGTTGATTTTGAAAGGCACATGTCTTCAGGTAGTCAGCTAATGATGTATCAAGTGTTATTAGATGGTATGCTGCGTCCTAAGGGGGATTCTGCTAAAATTGAAACTACTCTCAATCGTTTATCTTTGTATTCTGCTTGTAGTTCAGAAAAAGTGGGCTGTATGTCTGCGCTGATAAGAAAATTTTGCCCACTGCCAAAAAGGGCGGCAAGTTTTATCTCTGGTATGGTGTTAAAAAGAAAAGAGTTAAGCAAATGGTTTGCTGCGCTATTACAGATATTAGTTGGGGTGTTGTGTATCCCGGCAGCTCTTTTTTATTCAGTTTATAGGAAGAACTTTGTTGCTAATATGAAACGTACGCTAGATAGTTTTAAAACTTTATTGACCAAAATATATTATCTGCCAGCAGCAGCTGTTTTCTTAGTATCGATTATATCATTAGCGCTTATGGACTATTTATCTATGGGGTTGTCTGGTATTTATAATGCACCAAAAAATCTCTATGCCATAAATTATCGTGAGTATATAGTGGCTAATTTTAACTTGCGTCATGGCTTGGCATTGTTTGCAATTGGTGTTGGTTCTTTAATGCTTACCTATACATCGACGCCATTGACCTTTGTTGCGATGTCAGTAAGTGCATTATGGTTCTTGCCGGTATGTGTAAGTATGTTTACTAAAAGTTCTATTAAGGGTTATTTGAGTGATTATAAGCCTTCCTCACAAATTCCTGTTATTGCAATACCAGTACCTGAGAATAAAAACCCTACTGTTATGCCAGAAAGTGTTGAGAATTCTACCCGTCTTTCCCAAAGTGTTTAATACTTTGTTTTTCTCTTTTCCAAGTGCGCTCTTTGTCTGCTTGGCGTTTGTCATGTAGCTTTTTGCCAGTTGTCAGCGCTATTTCAATTTTTATAAGGCCTTTCTTCGAGTACATGCGTAGAGGTACAATGGTCTGGCCTTTGATTTTATGTTGTCCAAACAACTTGCCTACTTCTCTTTTATGCAAGAGAAGTTTACGGGTTCTGGTTGGATCAGGATTAGAGAATTGTGCTGTGGTGTTAAGAGGGGTTATATGTGCGCCTAATAGCCAGCAAGCATTTTCTTTAACTGTTATATAGCTATCTTGTATCTGAGCGCGATTAGCTTTGATTGCTTTTACTTCCCAGCCTTCAAGAACTAGTCCTGCTTCAAATTTATCATGAATAATATAATCATGAAATGCTTTGCGATTTTGAATAATAACGTCGTTGGAGCTGTTTTTTTTTGCCATGGCTATTGCCTTTTTTTGGTCCGTTTAACATAAACAGGTATTCATTATAACACTTTTTTTCTGTAAATTATATAAATATTGTAGTTTCTTCTAGGGGCTGTTGTTTCTACACTATAGTGTTATAATCTTTGTCTGATGTTTTTAGAGGTAATATATGCAATACCATGTTTGTCGAAAAGCTATGGTGCCTTACACCGCTGAGCAAATGTATGCTCTGGTGTATGATATTGCTTCCTACCCAGAATTTGTCCCTTGGTGTGTTCAGGGTTATGTTGCGTCTGAAGATAAAGAAGAGGTTTGTGGGGTGTTGGTATTTGCCCGCTTTGGTATGCACTATACTCTTAAAACTCGTAATATCTGCACTAAACCCGTTAAGATAGAATTGAATTTAATGGAAGGACCATTGGAGCATTTATACGGTACTTGGCAGTTTAATGCAGTGGCTGGTGGTTGTGAGGTGGTATTGGATCTTGACTTTAAGTTGCGTTCATATGGCTTAGATCTGGTTTTTAATAATATGTTTGATAACTTAACTGAGCGCTTGGTAAGCGTTTTTGTACAAAGGGCTGAGCAGGTTTATATTAAATCTAGCTAGCTTTTCTTTTGTAGTACTTCTATTTTTTCTAGTTTATCATTTTTAAAATAAAGTATACTTGCTTGATCTGATACTTTGCCATTGATTAAGTGGGTATAGGTCCATATATTATTGTTAAATGGGTGTATGTGCGCCTTACCTAATGTCTCTTGTACTTGCTTTTTGCTCATGCCGATTTTAATGCTCTCCCAGTTTTGGGTTGCATGTAGTGTGCCTTGCTGGCTATTGTTGTATCTGTAGGAATCAGAGCATGCGGTTATAAATATGTTAGTAAAGCAAATTAGTAGTGCAATGAGGTATAGTTGCATTGTGTTTCTCAGCTGTAGTAATAACGTTATTGTACTGTAAAGCTTGCACAAAGCAAGCCGTTGTAAGCTTTGTAGTATTTTTTCTTAATACTTTTCGTTGTTTACTTTGCTTTAATAGTGAAGCTGGTAATGGTATTTTGTATTTTTTCAGCCTTATTGCCATATTTTGTGAAGGCTTTAATATCTTCCACACGGGTGCATGGCAGTTGCATAGCGGTAATGATTTCAGCTATCCATAGCGTATAACTGCTGTCGTCAGAAACAATCCGGCACGTGCCATTATTCACTAGGCGTGAAAGAAGCAATTGTAGAAATTCTTTGCTGATAAGACGCCTTTTATGATGCCTTTTTTTTGGCCAAGGATCAGGATGTAATATGTCAATGTGCTGAATAGAATGTTCATGTATCATGTGCTCTAATACTTCATAAGCATCTTGCTGTATAATATGTAAGTTAGTAATATTTTTATCTTCTATATGCCCAAGAATGCATGCCACGCCGGGCTGGTATAGGTCTATGCCTAAGTAATTATTACTACTATTTTTGCAGGCTTGTTCGATAAGAAAATGGCCTTTGCCAAAACCAATCTCACAGTAGATAGGGTTTTTATTATTAAATATTTTTTTGTCTATGGGTTGGCTATGGTCTTTAATAAGATAAGGGCTTGTTGCTAGCAGTTGCTTTTGTCTAGGGCTTAATTTGCCAGTACGGCGTTGGTATGCGCAATTACGCTTGTTCTCTGTCATGGGGTGTCCTGTTTTTATGGTGCAAGCCAGCAATTATTCCATTGTTGTTGTTCAGCATTCCATGTGGATACATGCCTATGATGACCAGTTATTGCTAGATGTACAATTTCTATTTCTTCAATATCTATCTCTACTATAGAAAAATTAGCATATGTGCTTTCTTCATGGATGAGTTCAAAGCGATTTTCCCAGCGATGTTTGCTAAAGCCATTGGTTATTTTTTGTTGTTCGCTTCCTGGCGCTTTGTCATTAGCGTAGCAAATTTTAGATATATTCTGCATTTTATCCCAGACTTCTCTGGTGAATTTAGTTTGATTTTGTATATTGGCTTTACCATATATTTTAATCTGTAGTTTTTCTTCCTTACTATATACACAGCATGCAATATTAGGGTTGTTTTGGAGATGGGCAACTTTTTTGTTTCTAATATCGGTGTGAAAATGCATTTTTCTAGTTTTTGGATATACTCTGCGAATCACTATATGGCAGGTTCTGGGTTTGTTTTCTAAGCTGATATAACTGCAACTTAATACATGATACGGGGACTTACGGCTGTTGACCCCTGCTTGTAGTTTTTGCCATACTAATTCAGTAAGTATGCTGTTGTTATCAGTAATATCTTGCATTAAGTTTTACCAGATTTTACTATATATTAACAAATTAATATTAGTAGTGCAATCATAGCCCTTTTTTGCCAGTATATTGCTCTACAATTATTGACAATAATAGGGTATTATGTTGTTTTGTATAGATTGGGCAAGGATGAGATCGATGAAGTTGAAAAGATATTGTTTCGTATTTATGGCAATGTTATGTAGTTTTGCTTTTGCAGAAGTGGATTTGATTTCTGTATTTCCTGATTTAGATGATGATTTCTCTGGAAGTATAAACTTTGCTTATGGTTATTCACAAACACAAAATAGTGTGAGTACGGATGGTACATATGCTGTTGCTAATTATGCATTGTGGAATCGTACTAATGGAGAGGTTTCTGCTAATACTAAGGTTTCAGATAGTTTATATCTTAGAGGCGATTTTTCTGCAGTTTTGCTCTCTGAAGTAGCAGATCCATTTTTACGGGCTATGACCTATGGTGTGCATATGGTTTCCTCTAAATGGGGCGTTGTATCCTTAGGTAGGTTGGCAGGGCCATCTTTGTCTATGATGACAGCAACGCAGCTTGAGTCAGGTGTAAGATCATACTTTTTTGAAGATGCAGCCACTGCCTTGGTTATAAGAAAAGCTGATAAAACTAGTGTAGGTACAGTGAAGGATTTTATCAGTTTTGGTCCCATTGGTGGTGTGGGCTATCGACCTATGCTTAGGTATATATTGCCAACAGCTAATATTGAATTGAGTGTTGCTCATGCTCTTGATTATAGTGATATAACTGAGGCTGGTGCCAAGTTTATTTATGATGGTAGTTTTGCGCGATGGGTGATGATGCTATCGTATGCAAATAATATGCCTGGTGAATGTGTAAATCCCTTGGGTGGAGATAATGGGTTTACTACTGCGTGCCCAATTTATCAAGGAAGTCGCTATGTAGAAACAGCTGGTAAGCTGTCTCTTGGCTATATTGACTGGGTGTATAATTATGCCTGGTTATTATCAAAAATAAACCAACCAACTATAAAAGAGTGGTTTACTGGTATTGATTATACCTTTTTAGAGCTTTCTTCCTATGGGCCGCTAACTTTAGGTTTAGGTGTTACCAAAAGATTGTTAGGCGTGTTTAATTATCAAAATGATGCGGTAAGTACATCGGCAACTAATGGGGCTGTGGTTGGCTATACTGTGGCGGCTAACAAACGTCTTGGTAGAGGTGGTATTAGGGCTTATCTTGAGCGTTTCCAGGTTTCAGGTACGGATACTGGAGGTGCAACTTACTCTTTTGATACTAAGCCAGTCTATGCTGCAGGTGTTGCTTTATATTATGACTTTACTAAGCAGCTTTCTGAAGACTAAGTCTATTTAGATAGATATTAGATATTATTTTTTGTAGTGGAGCTAGTATAGGTAGTTCTATTGCGCATTGTTCCATAGTTTGAATCAGTCTTGGTAGATATTTTAGATACCAGCTTTTGTTGTCTCTACAATGGAGGCGGCAAAATATGCCTAAGTTTTTTAAGTGCCTTTGGTATACTATGCTGTGGTATTGTTTGTGTATATCGCTTTGCTCCACACCTACTGTTTTCTTGAGGTAGTATGCTAATAATAGTTTTTTTACCTTGTCACTATGGCTGAAATAATGATCGGTTATCAGAGATGCAATATCATAATAGAGTGGCCCATAGGCTAGGTCTTGATGGTCTATTATACTTATTTTGTCGCTGCTGATTAGTAGATTATCGCTGTGATAGTCTCTATGACATAGCGTTAGTGGTGTTTGTTTCCAGTTTTCAAGAAGGTAAGTAAGGCTGTCATCCCATATTTGTTTTTGGTGTTTGCTTAGCTGGGTATGTGCCCAATTTTGGCAAAACCATTCTAAGCAAAGTTGTGCATCATGGCCGGCTTTGTGATGATCATAGGTGGGATAATTATAAGTTGATGGTGTTTGTTGCTGCCAATTTATAAGGCAATCGATACTTTGTTGGTAGTAAAAAATATAATCAGGGTTTCTTGTTTTTGCTAGAGATAATAGGGCTGTTGGGCCAAGATCAGTTAGTAAGCTCATGCCAAGTTCTGTGCTGGTTGCTAGTATGTTAGCAACTGGAATATTTGATTTTTTTAGTAATGTACTGCTATGAATAAATTGTTTAAGATTGAATAGAGCTGAGGATTGCATACAGATAATACTATCTCTTTGGGTGATTATACGGTAATATTTTCGATGATCGGCGTGTTCTTTTAATGGCTGAATACCTTGTATGCGGTATTGAAGAGCGTTTAAGTTTTGTTCAAGCCAGATTTGTTGATCTTTGGAGAAATAAGATATGTTTACCATGTTGCAGTGCCAAAAGTAGGATTAGTAAATGCGTTTACTACAGTATAAAGATAATTATCACTTGGGCAATATGCTTGCGTTGTTTTTTTTATTAAGTGTATTTTGTATTACTGACTTATATGCTGAGAATGAAAAACGCTGTCTAGCAACTAAAGATGCTGTACAGGCTTTCTTACAGCCTTGGTTGCGTAAGGCGGATGGTTCATGTTTATCTAATATAAAAAAAGTTGCTATTGAGCCAATTGCTGAGGAGTACACTTTTCAAGCGGATACTTCAAGTGTAAAGCTTGGTGAGGGTGAGAGTTCATTCAGTGGTAATGTGTCCTGGCAACGTAAAGATGACTTGTTGCGTAGCGATTCTCTCAGGGTATATAGAGATGCTGCAGGAGATATTACGCGTTGGAAAATAGATGAACCGTTAACTTGGTTGGGTAAAGATATTTATATTCAAGCTAATACTGCGCAATATGCAAAGGATGCAGGTTATGAGGCTTCTGATTTGCTATTTTTACTATTTGGTTCTTCTAATAGGCGTATTTGGGGCTGGGCTGAACAGATGGAGGCGCAGCAGCTAGAGCATGCTAAAATGCAAGAGGTTTTTATGACTTCATGTACGCCAGAGTCTATGGACTGGTTTATACGATCGCCTAAGTTGGTTTGGGATGCTAATAAAAAACTTCTACGTTTGGAACAACCTAAATTTTATATGATGAATACTTATATGTTTTCACTTAATTATTATGATATATATTTACAAAAAAAGCATCGAACTTGGACGCCAAAATTTGATTATATAAATAGTATGTTTCGCTTTGGTATACAATATCAGCAACAAGACTCTCGTTTGATGATTTATCCTTACTTTACTAATAGGGGTAGTGTAGGTATGCAAATAGCTGATAGTTTTTTTGATGCTGTTAGCTCTGCAAAAGGGGATTGGGATGGTTTTTATAAGTTTAAAGATAAGCAATTTTATTGGCGGCTTTCCCATAGGGGTAAATATGATTTATGGCGTGGTTTACTTTCATGGCATCTACTATGGAAAAATAATGCTAGTACTTTGAATGCAGAAGATGAGTCTGTGCGCCCTAATCAGAGTCTTGCTAATAACATAAGTTGGCAATATGCTGCAGGTGATGATAAGGCAGAAATAGGTTTATATTGGTATAAACGATTTTTTCAATCACCGAAATGGGCTATTGATCAAAATGGATTGCCAAATTATGATCGTTTTCCACATATACATTGGCTGCATCAGCCTCAAAATGGTTTAGTTTGGGGTTATACCTACGATAATATTTCGTTTTTGTCCAATCCTGCGCCTGCTGTTACAGCAAGTCGCTATTTAATGTATAGCGGCTATGCTGCTAATTTTGATCTACAAAGTAATTATAGTAATTTACAAGCAGAATTAGGTAGTTGGTATAGGTTGCGGTATTTATATAATTACAATGATGTATATGCGCAAAAACGTGGATGGTTTATACCAAGGCTGAAGGCTAAATGGTCATTACTCTATGACGAGGGCATGCGTATAGGGGTGGATTATCTATATATTCCACGTAATATTAAACAGCTTGAAGATCCTATTTTTACTCAAAATAGGTGGTATTGGTCGGCTTATGCGTCTAATATTCTTCGTCAGGTTGATGTGATTAGTGATAAGAGTGATTTAGATTTTTTTTGGTATTGGGATAATGTAGCTGGACTGAGTAATTGGCGTTTACATATTGCGCATACTTTACCATTAGCACCACATAAAGTCTTCCTATCTTCTGATGGTTTTGAAGACCCGCAAGTACACTATCGTAGTAAAATAACTTATTGGGGCTTACAGCGTAGTGATGGATCCATGAAGTTAGAAGGGTTGTGGAACTGGCAAGCTGGTAAGTGGCATGCTCTACATTTGCATATACAGCGCGGTAGTATGCAATTTTATTGGATAGAAGAGCCTGGGGTGTTGCTTTTTAACAATGATCAGGATTCTTATTTTTCACATGCACGTTTGGTAGGTCTTGCTTATCCTTTATATGTAAAGGGTCCTTATCGGTTGTATACTAGAATTAATTATACTGATAATGCAAATAAGAATTTATATTATAAGGTAGGTTGGGAGTATAAAAGTTGTTGTTTACAAGCAGCGGTTGAAGTGTCTAAAAATCAGATTATTACTGGTGGGAGCTTGCAAAAATACCGTTGGCCAGCAGTGGCGGTACGCTTGTCTGCCTCGGGTTGGTAATATTGACTTTTTTAGTTTTTTTTATATAATAAGAAAAAACCTACAGTTGTGAATGGAGTTATGAAGAATAGAAGTACGCGTGTTTTTGGATTATTGCTTGCCTTAGTATTAACATTACCTGTATTTGCTGTAAAAAATAGTATAGCGGCTGTTATAGGCGACTATGTTCTCACCACAGCTGAGTTTAATGATGTTGTACGTTCTATAGCAGCCTTAGATAGTAATGCTGCCGCTAATGAGCAGTTATTGCGTAAGCAGCTGATGGATACAATTGTACAAATACATATGCAGGTGAATGTTGCCAAGCAAATGGGTGTTAGCTTATCAGATGAGGAGAAGCAAGAACTTATCCAATCACAGAAGAAGCCCGTTAAGATATTGAGATCAAAAGGATTTTCAGGAAGCAGTTATTTGGCCTTTATTCAGGATCAGTTTCTTGCACAAAAGGTTATGCAAATGACTATGAGAGAGCGTACTGCACTTGATCAAGCCACAGTGGATGCTCGCAAAGCACAAAAAATACGTGAAGCTAGACAGTATTATGTTAAAGATATTGTCTTTGATTATAATGAAGATGTATTACCTCAGGAGAAAATGCAGTATGTGCAGGATTGGCAAAATAAATGGTCTAAACAAAAGATTACAGCTAAAATGCTGCCTAAAGAGCTGGAGTTGCACGTATTTCAGTGGTCTACTTTAGATGAATTGCCTGACTTATTTAAAGAGCATCTTCTTAAGATGAAGCGTAAGCAAGTGTCAATTCCTTTTAAAGCAGGTAATGGTTGGCATATGTTGAAATTGGTTGGTAAGCGCGATAAGCCCGGTGTGCATCTAGATGATGAATCTATTCGCAAAGAGTTGTTTATGGAGAATATCAATCAAAATCAAAAAAAGTGGATGCAATCATTAGCTCAACAGCAGTATGTTGAGATAAAATCGCTTAGCTAATGAGCGAATATTCCCTACCTAAGAAAAAAAAGTTTGGTCAACACTTTCTCATCGACCGCTATATTATCGATAGAATTATTGCATTAGTAGATCCGAGGCCGACTGATCATTTTGTTGAAATAGGCCCAGGGGCAGGCATACTTACAAGATTACTTCTAGCACATGCAGCGGTCACAGCTATTGAACTTGATGATGATTTAGTTAAATATTTATCAGAGGAGTTTGCCGGTACATCGCGTTTTAAAATCATTGCGGAGGATGTACTGAAAGTAGATTATCAACAGTTTAAACAATTTCCAATGCGTTGGATCGGTAATCTTCCTTATAATATCAGTACGCCATTTTTATTGTCTCTTATAACAATGAAAGATGATATGGTGGATGGCGTTTTTATGTTGCAATATGAAGTTGCGCTGCGTATAGTTGCTTCAGTGGGTAGTAAGCAATATGGTAGATTGGCCGTTGCGCTCTCGCGTTTTTTTAGTTCTGATATTATATTAGAAGTCCCAGCTACTGCTTTTGATCCACCTCCAGCAGTACATTCGGCTGTTGTGCGCATGGTCCCTAAGAAAACTGATACTGTAGATGAAGTTTTTGAAAAAGAATTTTTATCCGTTGTTGCACGTGCTTTTGGCCAGCGACGTAAAATGTTGCGGAAAATTTTTCAAAAAGACATTCAAGCTTCTGATTGGCAGGTAATAGCAATAGACTCTAGTTTACGTCCTGAACAGCTAACGCCAGAGGACTTTGAACGCCTGACTGCATGGTTCTTACAGCGATAGTGTTTATTCATGGGTGATTTGTCCTTGCTTGCTAAAGCAGATATCATCGTGTAGCATAATATTTTTATTTGGTCAGTTAGTGCCGGACTCTTCTTCGACGAACTACTATGTACAAAAGTGTTTAAGCTTTTTAGATAATATTATAAGTGTCACTATTGCCTTGGTGCTTCCTTTCTATTTAGATGGAATAATTAAAGTTTGGTCTTGTATCATAACGCCTATTGTTTATGTGTTATTGTATTTTGGTTTGATTGGGGATGTGTCTTATTTAATGAATCATGTACAATGGGTTAAGGAGAATTCGCATTTTAGAGTATCTTCTTGGTTGTCTTCAGGTCATATGTTATCAGCTGTTACAGATAAGCCTGATCTAGTTATTGCTGCATACAAAGAAGACTTGGGGTGGTTGCTTAAATATCTGCCTTATGTTGGACATGTGTATGTATATTGTAAAAGCCATCAATCCTGTGCAAGTGGTATTCATGCGTTAATTAGAGATAATCCGCAACGTTTTAGTGTTTATAATTTGCCTAATATTGGTAGAGAATCACATACTTATTTGACGCATATTATAAATCATTATGATCATTTGCCTAATCGTACTATTTTCACTATGGGGTCTTTAAATATTAGCTGGCTCAGGGAGTTGAGCTTGCGTTATTCGCTGGCTGATGTTGGTGATATGCGTTATTGTCATAAGTTTAAAGCATCTGAAATTAGTGATTTAGCTACCTATGAAGTTGTGCCTGGTAAACATCCTGTTTCCTTAGGGGATGGCTACAATGTCTATGAGCAACGCGATATAATACCTGCTAGGATAAGGCCTTTGGGTAATTGGTTGAAAAATGTAGCTGATATTGATTTGCTTACTCTCAGGAGTAGATGTGGTTGGGGTAAACATGGTGCTATTTTCTCAGCTGATAGGGCCATGCTACATGGTTTAACAAAAAATCAATATTTAAAGCTTTTAGAAGAAAATTCACAAGGTGATTCTTTGGAAGCAGGCTATTATCTAGAGGTAAGTTGGCGCTTTTTACTTGGGCAATTATATACGAGTAAAGTTTGATGGCGTTGTTCAAATCACCTATTGTTTTTTATTTTTACTTCGAGATTTATTATGATTACTGTTAAACGTATCATGAGTAATCTAGATAAAGTATTACCGGTTGTTATAATTTCTTTGCTGCCGGTGTATCTAAATAGTGTGCTTAAATTCTGGTATTATATTATTAAACCTTTGGTAGTATTATTACTATACTATGGTGTTATAAGTGATATTTCTTATTTAGATAAGCAGGCAAGATGGGCGAAAGAGAATGCAAATGTTACATTATCTGCATGGGTGTATTCTGCTTATCTCTTGGCTAATGTAACTGATAAGCCAGATCTTGTTGTTGCAGCTTATAAAGAAGATCTTTCTTGGCTCAAGAGATATCTTCCCTATATTGGCCATGTATATTTATATTGTAAAAGTAAAGATAGTTGTGCAAAAGGCTTAAGTGCAGAAATACATAAGAATCCACAGCGTTTTAGTATACAAATGTTGCCTAATGTTGGTAGAGAGGCGCATACTTATTTGACGCATATTATAAATCACTATGATAGTTTTTCGCCGAGAACGGTTTTTACTATGGGGTCTCTTAATATCAGTTGGGTACGTGAGCTAAGCTTGCGCTATGCTATTGCCGGTGGGTTGGTGTTCCCATCAAGACCTTGTACTGATAAAGCCTTAGATAAGATCTATAACTACCGTATTAATATTAAGCATGCTCTTTCTATGGGGGATGGCTATGATGTGTATGTGCGTAGGCCTATTGTTCCTGTAAAGATTAGACCTTTAGGTAAATGGTTAGATTATCACACTGGAATAGATTTGCAGCAGCGTTGTTATCAACGTAATGAGGCTATGCATGGTGCTATATTCTCGGCAGATAAGAGTGCATTGCAGCGTATTAAAAAAAGTCAGTACGCGAGTTTACTAGCTGAAAATACAGTAGGTGATTCTCTGGAAGCAGGCTATTATATGGAAGTTGTTTGGTCGTTTATATTAGAGCAGCACTAAGCTTTCTTATAAAATATAGTAATGCATTACAGGGTTGTTTTGCTGCAGTTGATAGGCTTATAAGTTCTAAGATACTCATATATATTGTCTGATTTTTGCCTAGCTGGTTCGATTGCCTGTGCTAGAGAAAAAGCAAGGCTGTGCTATAAAATATATTGAAATTACTCTGAGCTTTATTTAACATGTAGATAGGTATTGGGAGTTGTGGTTTTGTTTCAGAAAGTAATTAAAACTTATCATTCTTTAGAATATTTTCTTGAGAAATCTTTTCCTTTTTTTTTAGGTTTTGTCTTAATAGCCTTTCTGGATAGGATTTATTATTTTTATGCAACGGTTTTTTCTAAATTATTGCATGTAATAATTTATTTTAGCTTGATTTTTTCTAATACTGATAATGTGCTTTTTGAACATAATAAAGCTGCTGAGAATAAGCAGGTAACTTTAAGTTCGTGGATATACTCGGGTCTGCTGTTGTTGGTGAATCAAGATAAGCCTGATTTGGTGGTTGCTGCTTATGAAGAGGATTTGTCATGGCTGCAAAAGTATCTACCTTATGTAAATCATGTGCATATATATTGTAAGAGTCATAAGTACTGTACGAGAGGTATTGGTGATGCTATTGCACAACAGCCATCATTATTTACTGTGCGTAGCTTGTCTAATTTAGGAAGGGAGTCCAATACATATCTGTATCATATCAAACAAAATTATGATAATTTGCCTGCAAGAACAGTGTTTACTATGGGTTCTATAAAAGGCGCCTATGGTAGAGAGTTGAGTTTTAGGTACGCTCTTGTTGATTCAAGTGAAATATATTGTCGTACTGTATCTAATAAGTATATGCAGTGGATTAATGATTTCTCATATAAGGGTAATACGCGTATTTCACTTGGTGATAATTATAATAATAGTTTGCGTCGGGATCATGTTGTTTCTGAGTCTGTGCGGCCTTTATCAAAGTGGCTTACATATCATGCGGGAGTAGATATTTCTAAATATAATAGGGTATGTGGTCTTGGTGCACATGGCGCAATTTTTTCTGCTACAAGAGATAGGCTACAGCATTTGAATAAATCACAGTACTTGCAGTTATTGGGGCAAAACTCATCATCTAAATCAGCTGAAGCTGGCTTTTTTATGGAGTATATTTGGCGGCTATTATTATCCTAGTCAGTACGTATAACTTCTGGACGGTTGAATGGTTTGTGTAGCAGTCACTGGTGGCCTTGCATGTGGTAAATCTACTTTTATGCAGTATATTAAGTCTAATTATAGTTTTCCTATAATTGACGCTGACGTTATAGTACGAGAGTTGTATAATAATGATAAAGAGTTACAGCAAGTATTTGCTGGTCATTTTGGTGCTGAAGTTTTACATCAAGCCCATGGTATAGATACAAAATTTTTACGTGAAAGAATTTTTTCAGTTGCAAAAGATCGTGCTTTTGTTGAGGCGCAGGTACATCCTTTGGTGCGTAAAAAAGTAACTGAATTTAGAGATGCGCATCTTGATCAGTATGCTATTGTTATTATTCCTTTAGTTTATGAGACTGATTCTTCCCAAAATTATGATGCGGTTGTTGCTATTGATCTGCCAATGTTTTTGCAAGTTGAGCGAGCTAAGCTACGAGGTATGCCGTCCTTACTGATAGAGCAAATTATACAACAGCAAGCATCTGCAATAAATCGTCGTTCTATCGCTGATGATGTGTTATATAATACGCGTCATAGATCTTTCTTTTATCGACAAATAGATCTTTTACTGGTTAAGCATAGACAAAGATTTTCTCTGTGATGTGCGCTGCTATTTAAAGTTTATTTTTATATTTTTTTTTGTTATTATTCATTATACAGGTTAATAATCAATTTTATGAATAATACTACAAAGCGCTTCGAGTTTTCAGGTAATGAATTAATCCGCATATGTTTAGGCCTAGAGCGTAGATTTGTAAAGTTGCAGCACTTACTCAAACATGATTGTTCGGATAAGCTACATGCTTTAGAATTGGTAGTGCAGATTATGCAATATGCTGATAGGTATGATCTGAGGAATAAGTTTGTACGATTTTACCGACTAGCAAAGAAATATTTACATGCCTTGATTAATCATCCACAAGTTGATGCTGCTTTATTGACTAAGCATATAGAGCGTTTTGATGCTCATGAGTTGCAGTTGTATCAACAATCTAGCGTGCTGCCTGAGGCGATGTTGCACAATGTTTTTTTAAGTCAGCTTAAAACACAGAGTAAGAAGAGCGATATCGGTACATTAGATTTGCTGAGTCCATTCTTACAGTGTTGGTTAGCTAAAGAGCATATGGGCTGTGTTAAGGATTTGAAACAGTTTTCTACAGATTTTGATTGGTTAAATACTAATGTTTATGAGGTACTTTGCTTTTTACGGGATAATAGTATTTGGTTGAATGCTGCTACTGTAGATGGCTATTATCATTATGAATTAGGCCAAGGTTTACAACAAATATATATGATTAGTATAAGTCTTGATGATGATGCTATTATTCCTATTGTATCGGTAGATCAGCGAAGATTTTTTCTAAAATTTAATAAATTGGGCCTAGATAGTACTACTGTTGCTGGCCAAAATACTCTCAAAACTAGTGTTGATTTCAAAGTTAATGTTGGCGCGCTTTAGTGCTTGGATTAGCATTGCTTGCATGATGGTATGGGATTTGATAAAATTATAGTAGTTTTAATGGGTTGCCTAGGTGAAGTTTTCCGTGACACATTTTTTTCAGAGCAGTGCTTGGTTTAGGCTAGGTTTCAGTTTGTTGTTTTTCTATGTTATACATTATACGTGGAGCTTGGTATTTATGTTCTCTTTACTACAAACTTTATGCTTATTATTATTTGGTCAGCCAGTAGGACTTTTAGGTTTTTATGTAAGATCTTTTCATAGTCTATTACAGCAACTTCTAGCTTATGTATTATTTTTATCAGATGATAAACCTTATCCATTTAACTTGATACCTGATAATTTAGATTATTATAAGCGATTGTTTTCACAGAATTAATGTCGTTGCGTTAGAGTATGTTTTATTGGTTTATACTCGCATTGTTTGGATTCTGTTCACTGCGTCTTGCCGGGGTTTTCTCAAACTGGACTTATTCCATTGCTTCAGCGCTTGGTTTAGAGCAAATATACCGACCATTACTAAATTTATTGATGTGTCTCGCCTTATTTGGTATTTTCTTTTTTTATAATCTTACTGATGTGGTCATTCTACGCGAAATAGATGGTTCTAACTATAATACTAGTAAGATAGTTTTATTTTGTATTTGGTTATCAGTATGTGCTTTTCATCCTTCAAATATACCTTCTTATCTTGGTAATACTTTTGCTTTAGCTGTAATAACTTGGGCGCTGACACAGTTATATATTAGTGTTGATCTAACATCTATAGTTCTTTATACAAGTTTAGTTTTGTGTTTTAGTATAGAATGGTTATTCTCACCAAGATTGACCAATGCTAAGTTAATAAGCTGGTCTAACGATGTGGTCTGTGTGCTGTTAGCACTTATTATTTGGTGGTATTGGGGTGCGTATTATAATATCAATGTTTTTTTATAATAGTTATAGGGGGTTGTTATGGTAAATGATGGGGTTATAGATAGTTCCTTTGTTATGGATAATTGCCAAGGTGATTTTAGTAAAGATGGCTATTGTATTATTCCTAATGCGGTTTCAAAAGAATTATGTAGTTTTATTACGCAATATGCTCGGTTAAAGTATAAAGTGGCGCCAAATGTATATCGTAATAAAGATGATTCCTTGGCGAATATACATAGAGAATATGGCGATCCTTTGATGGAAACATTATTACAAAGATTGCATTCTCCTGTAGAGCAGGTGACTGGTATGCAATTATGGCCGTCTTTATCTTTTTATTATACCTATACACGTGGTAATGTGCTTAAAAAGCATAAAGATAGGGATTCTTGTGAGGTGGTAGCTTGTCTATGTATTGGTAGTGATGCTGAGTATGCACAAGCAAAGAAGTTTTGGCCCATTTATCTCGGTTTATCAGATGAGGATTTGCCTGTTTGTTTGCATCAAGGTGACTTGGTTCTTTTTAAAGGTAAAGCCCTAGACCATTGGCGTGAGGCTTATGAAGGAGAGTGGTTTATATCATCTATCTTTGCTTTTGTTGAGAGAGAAGGACCTAATAATTATCTTAAGTATGATCAGCGATCATATCTGGCAAAACCTCATATTGGGATGTTGCGCTGGTCTATTGGTTATTTTTATGCGCAAATAAAGCGCTTGCTTTTTGCTAGGCATACATAATACTTAATAAAGGGATTAGCTATGTTTGCGAACAATAATATTTTTAAAGATACATTTGCTTATGATCTTATTGTGCATTTAGAAAGTGGTCAACTGGCTATTGCAGATTTACAAGCTGAACATATTAGTCGATTGAGTATGGAAAGTTTTGCTGTGTCTGGAGATAAAGGGGTTAACCTGCTTGATACTATCATCTCTAAAAATGGAGGTGTGGATTTTATTTTACGCCCAGATATTATTACTTTATTACCTTCTGCTTTATTACTAAAGCCTGAGCAAAAATATAACTGTGCATTAACGCCGCTTATGTCAATTATATTACAGCTGGAGGACGTGCATTTAGCTCCAGATGCTTTTATAGATAAAATCACATCTATTAATATAAATACCTTGTGTTTTTTTGCTAGGTATACTAAATCCTATTTGTTTATTACCTATCATACAAGACTTTATAGCCTGATTGAGCCGGATACTATTGCTTTGATGGATTATAATATAATCAACAATCACAAGTTTATGGAGAGTTTACTTGAGTCTTTAGTAAGGTATAATCCTGAATGTGCGACTGTGGTGGATGATAAGCTTATGATGTGGCGTGAGCTAGGATCAATTAGTCGATGTTCTTTGTGATTTTTTGTCTAGGATCAATCTTATGTATTATGTGATATTGTTTTCTTTATTAGTTATGGGTGCAGTTATATTCATTAATATTTGGTCACTTGGATCTTTTATGTTTGCTTGCGTGATTCTAAGTTATATCAGTTACTATTTATATAGATTCTCCTATCAAGATATTGTTTGGTCAGATTTTTTGAGCCAACTGGTAGTGTTTTCTTTGATAGAGTACTTATCTAGCTATTGGTAGGGTGTACTGTTTTAGCTAGGGGCATTATCTGTTACCATCTCGCTGGTAGCTGTTACTTTAATTTCTATTTTTATCAGGTGTGCCACGAAATCAAATGCAATTCTGGAAAGCATGTCTTTAAATAGATTGTATGATTCTATTTTATACTCATGCTCAGGGTTTCTTTGAGCATAGCCTCTAAAACCAATACTTTCTCTTAAATCTTCCATTATAACTAAATGTTCTTTCCAGTGGTGATCTAGTATTTGCAGTAGTAGGTTTTTTTCAAGGTTGTGATGCTCGTTAACAGGGATCACTGTCATTTTTTTACAATAGTTTGTATAGTAGTAGTCTGCTAGTCTATGACTCATTGTAGCTATGTTCTCTGCTTTTTCGTGTTCTTCAAATGGATGGCTTAAAAACTGTTCGCTTAGTTTGTTTTTAGCTTTGTCCATGGCAACAACCCCGTGAACTTGTGATTGTTCTAAGATGTTAATGCATTGTTTTTCAATTAACTTAAAGATTTGGTCATGGATACTTTCAAGTTCAAGTAGTTCATTACGTTGTTGATAGAGAACGGTGCGTTGTTCATTGGCAATATCATCATACTTAAGTATTTGTTTACGAATATCAAAATAATGAGCTTCCATTTTTTGTTGATTGCTAGCAATAGCATTATTAAGCATGGGGGCTTGCAGGTGTGAGCCATCTTCATTAGCTGAAGTTTTAATAAAGTTGATTACGCCTTGTGGAAAAATTTTAAATAAGTGATCTTCTAATGATAAGAAGAACTGTGAGCTTCCTGGATCACCTTGTCTTGCGCAGCGCCCACGTAGTTGATTGTCTACGCGCCTACTTTCATTGCGTTCTGATCCGAGTAGATGTAAGCCCCCAGCTTCGATGACAGTTTGGTGCTGCTGTTGCCACTGCTCTCTAGTTTTTTCTGGATTTTTACTGGTTTGTAATTGATGCTCAAGGTTGCCTCCAAGCATAATATCGGTACCTCTACCTGCCATATTGGTAGCTATGGTTACTTTTCCAGGCTCACCTGCTGAGGCAATAATCTCAGCTTCAGCTTCATGTTGCTTAGCATTAAGGACACGATGTGGTATTTTTTCTTTTTTTAATAGGGTAGATAAATACTCTGAATCCTCAATAGATGTGGTTCCTATCAATATAGGTTGTTGTTTTTTATTACGGCTGATAATTTCCTTTACAATAGCTGCATATTTTTCTTTTTTAGACATATAGATCAAGTCATCATGATCTATGCGTAAGCATTTTTTATTCGTTGGTATAACTAATACTTGTAGACGGTAGATTTCTTCTAGCTCTGTGGCTTCAGTATCTGCTGTCCCTGTCATGCCACCAAGCTTTTTATATAATCTAAAGTAATTCTGATAGGTGATAGATGCCAGTGTTTGATTTTCTTCTTGTATAGGTACATGCTCTTTAGCTTCTACGGCTTGATGATTACCATTTGACCAGCGTCTTCCAGGCATGGCTCTGCCAGTATTTTCATCTATAATAATTACTTGTTTGTTATTTACAATATAGTCTATGTCACGCTTAAGAATAAATTTTGCGCGTAAACATGCATCAACAAAATGTAGTAACATGGCATTTTCATTAGCATATAGATTTTTTTCAGAGCTCAGTATTTTTTCTTTTTTTAGTATATTTTCAATGTTTTCGTGGCCATGTTCTGTTAGTTGCACTTGGCGATCTTTAATGTTTATTGTAACATCTGGGGTCTCAGAACTATCACTTAGTTGTGCAATTAGTGGGTATATTTTTTTATAATTATCAGAGCTGCTACCAATAGGTCCTGAAATGATAAGAGGTGTTCTTGCTTCATCAATTAATATAGAATCGACTTCGTCAACAATAGCATATGCTAGTTTTCTTTGACGTTGCTCCTGCTTGCTTGTGGCCATATTATCTCTGAGATAGTCAAAGCCAAGCTCATTGTTGCATGCGTAAGTGATATCGGCTTGGTAGGCTTGCTTTCTATCTTCTGTTGTCATATTGGGTACAATTACACCAACACTTAGGCCAAGAAATTCATATATTTTACCCATCCATTGGGCATCACGAGTTGCTAGGTAGCTGTTAACAGTAACTACATGTACGCCGTCACCTTTGAGTGCATTGAGCACGACTGGTAGTGTCGCTACTAATGTTTTACCTTCACCTGTTGCCATTTCTGCTATGTTGCCATAATGCAATGCAAGACCACCTATTAATTGTACGTCATAGTGTCTTAGTTTTAGTGTGCGTTTACTTGCTTCTCTGACCATAGCAAAGGTTTGGTCAATAAGTTTTTCTAAGGGTTCTTTTTGCGCACGTTCACGTAGTTCTTGACATAGCTGTTGTAATTGCTCGTTACTATAGTTGCTGAATTTATCTTCTAGCGCATTGATGGCTTTGATAGTAGGGCGCATTTTGCGCATGAATCGATCGTTTTTGCTGCCGAGAAAGAATTTTAGTAATTTTGAAAACACGCTGATACTATTGCTAAAAATTGCATTTATTATAGCTTAAAAACAACTTTATAGCAATAGAACTTCAACTATGCTGTATGTGTTGTTATTATATTTCAGTATTAGGAGAAAGATATGGTAACGTCTGTTAGTGATAGCGTAGTAGTAAAAAACTATACGCACAAAGTTGTACAAGCAAAAGCTTTTCATAAGTTGGTATGTAGCGTGATTCATCCTAATGCTGTAGCTAATATTGCATCAGTCGTGTATTCAAAAGCTAAGCTAATAGTATATCTTTCCTCTGCGACACATTATCTTGCTATGAATCAATATATAGATGATATTCTCTGTGCTTGTGCTAAGACTGGCCATTTGCCAAAGGTTGATACGGTGGTATTTAAGCTATTACCTGTAGTGTTTGCGGCAAATAATACTAATAAGAAATTGCCTAAGTTGCCAAGGCAGTTGTCTTCATCGTTAAAAAAATTAGCTGATAGCTTAGAGCATGAAGGTTTAAAAAGTAGTTTACTTAATTGGGCAGCTCAGATAAAAAAAAGCCGCGATTAAACACGGCTTCTAATCAGTTATATTTTAGCATACTAGTCTAGTTAAATTATTCCATATACCTTTGTCTGTTTTTTTTCTTTTTGTATCTTCTTTAATAGGGGCTTTGTTCTTTGCTTTGTTAGGTTTTTCTATTATATTGGCTTTTACTGCAATATCATGAATATTTATTATTTTACTTTTCTCTGCATTACTGATACTAGGTATAAGATATTTGTTAGCTATAATGCTCATCGTGGGCATTAAAGTAGTAAAAATAACACAAAAGCTAGCCATTGGGTTAATAAAGTTTATTGTATTATGTAGTATTTGTCCTATTAAAATACTTGCGCTTGTACTGAATAATATATTGCCGTAGTCATGATTTTTATCACTGGTACTGCGGTTTTTGTTTTGTGATTTTATGTAGTAATTTGCAGCAAAAGTTGCTGTCATAAGCCCAACAGACCATGATGTGATACTATTAATTGTTGCTGCTAGCATAGTGCTGGAATTGATAACACCAGATATTATCATAGCATCATAGTAAAGATTGAAGCCGGTGCTTATGAATACACCCAAAATAAGGCATTCTACTGCATTTTTAGTGATGTAGTTTAGTTCTTTTTTCTTAGGGTCTAAGAATAGTTTGCAACTTTCTTCCAGTTTAGTCTGTGTGTAAGTGCTAATTTGCTCAAGTAGATTTCTTATAGCATCGTATCCTGAGGCTACTTCACTTATCTCGCCGGAGCTTCTGATAAATGCAGATGCGTCTTTAACCATACTGGATAAAGATTTACTCATGGCAAGTAATGAAAGTCCAGAGAATGCAGTCATTCCAGCACTGAATGGGCCGCCTGTGATAGAGGTCACTGGAAAAGAAGGAATAAATGCTGTGACAACTGTAAAGGTGATGATATATTCTGATAAATCAGTCATGAAGCGATATAATAATTGTCCAGTATTATCATAGCCTGCAAATTCATCTGCTTTTTGTTGCGCAGTATCCATATTTTTCTTTACGTCATTGAGGAATTGAATATCTTCGTCATCTTTTGCAAAAGAGAACATTTTCTTTAGTATTGCAACAGCATCGCCTTTAGCAAATTTGTATTTTGCTTTTGCTGGTGTTACTAATTCAAACTGTATAAGTAGTGCTGTGCTTATTATAGTTAGTGTACTGATAACTGTGATCATCATCATTGGTAGGTGAGCGCTTGAGAGTGCTAGACATGATGAAATGATAGCAACGGTTGCTTGTATCATTGATTGTACAAATTTGTGTGTAGAGGCTATGACTTTTTCAGTTTCTGAAACAGAGTATTGCGCATCAGTATCTCTAGATGATTTTAACTTTTCTTTTTTATCATTACTGCTATAGTGTTCTTTTTCAAATTTAGTGTATAGGGGATTGTCTTTTGAACGTATCTCTTTTTCCTTGAGGGCCATCAAAGTTGTCGTATTATGCCATTCAGCGTTACCAAAACACTTAGATATTTCAGTAATCTTATTCATATAATAGCATCTAATTAAAAATGCAGTTGCCATGCTGAAAAAGTTTACTGCTAAAAAAGTGGCTTTAGTCGCAGTTTTTGAACGGAAGACGCCATAGCTTAAAGAAGTGAAGAAAATGATGATACTGGATGTCATGCCTAATATAGCGTAACAAAAGTAAGTTCCAATCATGTAGGGCGTCATGCCCATATTATGAGTTGATCTAAATACAAGCTTAGTACCTTCCCACCATTTTTTGATTTTAATATATAAAGAGTTTTTCGTTTTGCTGCTGGTCTTTGCATCACCCATTAGATTGCTCCTAAAACTGAATTAAGTAAATAAATATTAACGGTGGTTAGAGTGTTCATGTTCATAATTATCTCATTATGTAGCCTAACCAGCTACCCCATTCTTGTGCTTGTATTTTGTTTTTTTGATTAGGTTTGATATCTTTTTTAAGCCCTTTGTGTTCTGTGCTATTAGTTTTGGTCTTAAAAACATTTGCTGCTCTGGCGATATTATGTAAACGTTCTATACTGGGTTTTTCAATATGGCTAACACTAGGTACTAGATATTTATTAGCAACAAAGCTCATTGTCGGCATTAATATATTGAATAATATGCAAAAACTTGCCATTGGGTTAACGATATGTATGCTGCCATGCAGTATTTGGCTTAGTAGAATACTAGAGCTTAGACTGAATAGGGTGTTACCTTTATCATAAATAGTGCTGACATGTTTTTTTCCTTCTAGAAATTTTTTACAAAATGGCAGTGCTATGGCGGCGATTATAGTGCCGGTAGACCATAATGCAATACTGTTAAAAGTACTTGCAAGCATGGTAGTTCCACCTACAATACCTGATACTATCATGCTGTCATAGTATAGGTTAAAGCTGGTACTGATCAGTAGTCCGATAGCTAAGTTCTCTAGAGCATTCTTCATAATGTACTTGCTAGTTTTTTTCAAGGGTTCTAGAAAATATTTACAGCCTGCTTCAACAGATTGTCCGGTATAGTTCTGTATATCTTTAAAAAGATTTTCTTTTAAGCTTTTATAGTTTGATGCACATTCACTAATATTACTTGCCTGCCTAATAACTGCTGAGGTTTCTTTAACCATGCTAGCAAGAGATTTACTCATTGCTAGTAATAGTGGTACGGAGAATAGACTCATTGTTGCTATGGTGATACTGTTATTTATGCTAGCGATTGGGAAAGTCGGAATAAACGCTGCTACAGTGATAAAGGTGATAACATACTCAGGAAGATCAGTCATAGCACGATATAGCATGTTGGTAAAATTGTCTATTCTAGCAACTTTATTTTGGTATTCGCTCGCCTTATTGATATTCTCTTCTAAATCATTAAGTTTGTTTTGTGGTTTTCTAGCAGTATACTGACTTTGTAATGAGGTTGTTGATTTCTGTTTGTGTGCTATATATGCTTCTTTAGCTGTTGTCGCGTAGTTAAACTGTAGGTGTAGTCCAGCGCCTACAAGTACACCAATACCAACAACACTAACTACTATCATTGGTAGATGTGCCCCTGAGAGAGCTAGGCATGAAGATAATACTGCGACGCTTGCTTGAAGTGTTGACTGAATAAAGAGATGTGTGGAGTTAATAAACTTCTCAGTGTTTGAAACAGTGCTTTGTGCATGACCTTTACGTGCATTTGCGTGTTTATCAAATTCATCATTACTCATGTTTTCAATAATTTTTTGGTAAGATCCTTTGCTATCAGTGCGCATATCTTCTTCTTTAATAGCAATTATCTTTTGTGTATTACGCCACTCTTTTATACTAAAGTTTTTCGATATTTCAGTAATTGTATTCATGTAAACACAGCGAATTAAAAATGCACTTAACATACTGTAGAAATTAACTGCTAAATACATGGCTTTTGTTGCTGTAGGGGAGCTGAGTACTTGGAAGCTGATTTTAGTAAAAAAGATAATTATACTTGATGTCATGCCTAATATAGCAGAGTTGAGGTATGTCCCGATCATATATGGTAGTTCACCCATATTATACGTTGACTTGAATACAAACCATGTGCCATCTCGCCATAGTTTAATAGGGCTTTCTTTTTTATTAGCTGTTGAAGTTGGTTTTACGTCTGGCATGCGGTTACTCCTAATGCGCTATAATAATGTGCAAACAAGCGTTGAGCAGGTGCAACTTGTTTGGTCAAGGAAATTAACAAGGGATTTGAATTAGTAATTGCTGGCAGATGCTTCGCTGTCTTAGCCACGATTGTTCAATGAAAAATGATGTCTGTATACTAGATTAAATTGACAATTAATGCAAGTGTATTTCCACACAATCCTTCTACTTAACTTGAGTATAATTATTTTAATTTAGCGAAAAGGACTACTGTTATGTTCATTCCGCCGATTGTAGAAGGTGTGAGTATCGTTACGTGGTGATCCATCTTCTAGTTCTTGATAGGAAACTGCTTTTGTAATAGGAAATGGTTTTCTTAGGTTTTTTTCTGGTGAGTTCTCAGGACTACTTACATTGCTACTAGAGGTGTCTACCAGTAGGTTATCTTGCGGTTGTTGATTGTCTAAATGTTGAGATACACTTACTTTACCATTTTCTATTTTAAGCTCTATTCTAGGGTATGAATTATTTATGCTTTCTGAGCTGCTGTTGTTTTTGTCATCGTGGTCAATAGAAAGAACTTTTTTATTGTTTTGTCTAGCAAGGTTATCGAGGATTTCGTAGCCTTTGCTTCTTGATTCTGGGTCTACTTCGTTACCTGGTTCGTCGAGTATAAGTAGTTTTATATGCGGTACAGTCAATAATGTGGCTTGAAAAGCCCAGATTATTTTTGCAAATGTGCCGCCATTTTTTCCTTGTTGATCTAAAATGAATTTACAACAGTTATTGCACTTATCATTTTTGCCAACCCCTTCTAGACTTGTTAATATTTCTCGCCATTTATTTAAGTATGTGCTGTCCTTGCTAAGGATATCATTCACAATTGCTTTGTGCTCATCATTGAGCTTGGTATAATCAATGTTGCAATCGTTGTGATCAGTAAGAATAGTGTGCTTTAGAAAATATCTTTGGTCGGCGTTTAAAGCTAAATCCTCTTTATGTTTCGGATGATTAGTAATATTAAGACTGGTTGAGTTTTGAATCTTAAAGTCTTTTGAAATACCTTCGACATCTGTACCTGTAAAGTCACTTGTAATTCCTACGGCAGTTGTTGTTTCTTCTTTTGCGTTTCTTCCTTGTGGAAAATATACCACTTCTTGACTTTGTAGCTGTGGTGTTATCTTCATTTCATATTCTTGTAATTTGTCTTTAACACTTTCTGTATTACTATGTGTAGAGTTGATAATACCTTTCATTAGTAGGCTTTTCCCGACTCCATTTCTTGCTGAGACTTTTGTTATACCATTGTGAATTTTGATAGATTTATTACTAATGTATTCTTTTTTTGTAACCCATTTGTGCTTCTCTTCATCATACTCACTAAATATCATTACTTTGCCAGTTTTCATGGTGTTTATGCAGATTGGTTCGTTGTTTGCAGGTTTAGTTGCTTGCGGTGCTGTGAATATTTTTTCAATCGTTTTCAATGGTGTTAAGTAATAATGTACTATTTTATTTATACTGTTTTGTATGGTTACACTAAGGATGATTCTAAGTAGCATAATATACGGTTGTGATATACTCAAACTCAAAATAGTAGCTACGTAGAGTTTGAATGGTATGTATATTATCAGTTGGGTTAGTATGAAGCCAATAAAATTTATTGGTAGATTATCACAGTCAGGTACTAGTATTTGACATATTGAAAAAAAATTAGTGTGTTTTGCTATGTGCTTGTTACTGTTAGAAGACATTTTTCTAAAGAGTATTTTCCATAGGCTGCACGCTACTAGTGTACTACAGCAGACTAGGCTATTACTGTAGAGCATATCGATGTTTGTAGAAAGGCCCATGGTTAGTAATATTGTTTTTTCGAAAACTAGATTAAAACCTAGACTTGCAGCATAAAATGTGGTGGTAATGCTGCTTATAAACATGCAGCTGGATAGGAATGTAGGTAATGTATTATCTGGTCTGATATTTTCTTTAAGGAACTCTTTTCTTACTTTATGTGTAGTCATAAATGCGCTGACTGGGTCAAATTTGTTTACCATTTTATCTACTGCTCTTTTTTCCTTAAATGCTAGATTAGTCAGGCTGTCACAGGTTTTTTTAAGAGCTTCTTTGATTTGCGTTAGTGCACCAAAGCCAAATGCAAATGCAGCACTGTTTGAAGTGCTTGGCATGCCGTATATGTTGTAAACGACAAGGGCTGCAAGTGTTTCATTGATTTTATCACATATTTTTTTCATGGATTCAGTTATGGATTTGTATTGGGATAATTCTCTCTCAGCGTCGCGGTTGGTTTTTGAACAACCATTTAGTTCTGTTGTTGCGGTGCCTCTTAAGCAATCGTTACCGTTTAATTTAAAGCTGTCTTTATCATTGAGTGCGCTTTTAAATAATTTTGCGTAGCTGGGCCTTATTTTTGTTATTAGTAAGTTACTTAGCTTTTTGTGTTGTTCGTCTGGAGCTTTACGTAAAACAGCTAGTAAAAACATGGGTATTATAAGAGCTGTCAGCCAAATGTTGAGTATCGTTTTTTTACAGGTTGCGTAAATATAGTAAATGCTGGTAGCGGCTTTTAAGCTGTAATTGATGATGTTACTGATGATAACAATGTGTTGTTTAAAAACTTGGCCAACAGTTTCTTGAAAGTTGTCCCTTTCAGAATTTTTTTCCTCTTGTTTGCGCTCGCGTAAGCTTTGGAATTCACAAAGTTTTGTATTAGCTTTTTGTATGAACTTATAAGACACATTTATGAATAATCGCTCTGATAATTCTGTTAGTTTATTTTCTAAAACTGTTCTAAGAATTCCCCATGTGGTTACAGCTAATGTGCAGTTAATGAAAAATGCATAATTGCTGCTGATCTGGCTGTCAAAATATAGTTTGAAGAGGTTTAAGTATACAAAGGGTAGGCAGCCAATTGCTATTGAGGCAAGTAATATTGCAATTAAATGTGGTAATTTGTTGTTGTTGTAGTATGTCTCCCAGCAAAATGACCAAACATCTTTTTTACTATAGTATTCTTTTTCAACAGCACTTTTAGCTGGTGGCGTAATTAAGTCTTTAGGGTTTTCTAATATTTTGTTTGCTTCTGTGATTGCAGAAGATAGATTTTTGTATATTTGGGAGTTAAGCGGATTAAAATATTTAATGAAGTTTGTTAGTTTTGTGAAAGTGTTTTTTGTTGTTTTTGTTTTGTTTTGTTCTTTTAGGCTTTTATAATTTGGTGGTTCGGATGAATAAAAAAAATAACTGCTGATGCTCGAAAATATGCTTCTAGGCGTTCCCTTTGCTTTCATGTAAAGTCTCCTTACGAATTAATATCACGTATGGCTATAATGCTTGGGATAAATATTCAAACATAGGTGGCAAACAACTCAGCTTACCTCCTAATGGACTTGGTTGTCAACCTTGTAAGCCTTAATATATACTCAGGTGTCAGATTTCATTCATTATTAATATATATTGTGTAGGATATGGGTTGTAATGAAATAGGGTTTTGTTGTATTTTCTTGATAAGTTTTTTGTAATTATTTAGGGGTGTTTTTTGGTTAATGTTATTGATTTTTCAGATGTTTGGTGGCAAAGATATGCTGCTGATCATGTGGCATCTACCTGTGATAACGCTGCTCGTCGCGTGCGAAGTTGTATCGATGATTGTGAGTTTATCTACTTTTATTCGCCGTTTAGTGGTGTTGGTGATTTGCCGAATACTCTTGTTTGTCTTTCAGTAATTGCAGGTCGTCTGTGCATGATTATAGCTAATGACCCTGCTGTGAAAGCAGGTGCATTGAGCTTGTCTTGTATTAGGTTAATCCATAGAGCACTTGATCTTGCTTATAAGCAAAAGTTGCCAGTTGTATATCTATTACAATCTGCAGGTTTAAATCTGGATGCGCCAGCAGCTGCTTTTATAGATGTGGGTAGTGTTTTTCAAAAAATGGCTAGACATAATGCTGCTACTATTCCATCTATTGCTGTTGTTTATGGTACTTGTACTGCTGGCGGTGCCTATTTTGTTGGTCTTACTGATCACTCTATATTTATTAGGAATCAATCGTATGTTTTTCTTGCAGGGCCAGACTTGGTTTTTGGTGCAGTCGGAGAGCGTAACTCAGCTGATTTACTAGGTGGTGTGGATGTGCATGTAGCTAATGGTTTAGCTGACGAGAGTGTTGCAACTGAAGCTGAAGCTGTTCAGGCGCTGCGTATTTATCTGCAAACTATAACATGGCCTAAGTATAAGCCTAGTCGTTTTGCTAAGCAGGAGGCCTGGTTAACTAAGCTTGCGTGTGTTGATGCTGATTATGCTCACCCTATATCAGTTATGGGGTTATTGTTATCTTTGCTTGATGATGATGCTCAGATTTTTAAGCCTTTATATGGTACTCATATGGTATGTTGTTTTGGTGCTATTGGTGGTCATGCCCTTGGGGTCATTGCCAATAATGGTCCTATTGATGTTGATGCTGCTCATAAAACTTGCCAGTTTATAGATCGTTGTACAGTGAGGAAAATACCACTTTTGTTTGTGATGAATACCACAGGTTTTCAAGTGGGTAGGGCATATGAATCTGCAGGTATTATTAAAGCAGGTTCGCGTTTAGTTCAATATATGTCAAATGCTGATGTGCCAAAAATAACTTTACAAATTGGGGCAGGTTTTGGTGCTGGTTATTATGCAATGTGTGGTCGCTCTTTTTCTCCAGATGTTGTGTTATCCTGGCCTAATGCCAATGTTGCTGTTATGGGTGCAAAAGTTGTTGCTGATCTTATGGTTAGTATCAAAGCAAAAAAAATACAAAAACAAGGTAAGGTTTTTTCTAGTAAGCAGAAAAAAGCACTGCATGATAAATTTTTTCAGCGGTACGAGAAGCGCTCGGCATCTTTACATGTTAGTGCACAAGGTTTTGATGATGGTATTATTCGTCCTGAGGATACGCAAAGTGTTTTATTTTTTTGGTTATCTGTTTTCGCCCATAGTAAGACTTTGCACTTGCCAGAGCATAGGTTTGGGTTGTCTAGGGTGTAGTTATGTCTGTTATTTACAAAGAAAATAGTCAATATATAGAGATTATATTGCATAGACCTGCAAAGTTGAATGCGCTTGATACAACAATGCTAACGCAATTATTAGCTTGTGTACATCAGGCCTCTGCAAGTGAAAAGCTTGTAGTTAAAATCTCTGCAGTAGGAAGTGTTTTTTGTTCTGGGTTAGATTTAGTTGAGCTAGTATCTCTATGTGATCAAGGAGACTTACAGGGTTTGGAGCAGTTTAATTATCTTGTTGGTCGTTGTTTACTTGCTTTGGCGGAATTAAATAAATGGATAGTGCTTGCTATGCAGGGAAATGTTTATGGGGGTGGGCTTGGCTTACTTGCTATAAGTGATTACGTTGTTGCTAAAGAGGGCGCACTGGTTTCTTTTAGTGAATTGGAATGGGCTTTGGTGCCGGGTCAAATTTATCCATATTTACATGCTAAGCTTGGGGCGTCAGTTAATGCGTGGCTGCTCAATGCAGCAAAACTGCATGTAGAGCAGCCACAATTGTTTAATTTCATTCATGGGTATTCTAACTGTGTTGATACATCTGTACATGAATATTTAGCTGGCCTTGATACATGTCAGCTAGATGCTTATATAGCTAGTAAAAATGTTTTTAACACATATGCTACTAAGGTAGATGATGCATGGTGTTTATCTGTTGCTAAAACTTTTGCGAAACAGTCCCTAAAAGCATATGCTGCTGGTCGATTTAATAAATTTGTGAAGAAAACCTTTACAGATGTTGTAGCAACATAGTATGTATTGACTTATGCTAGTGCTTCGGTCAGAATCCGTGTAAGTAATTAAATATGAGTGTTATATCATGGCACTGTTAAATTTAAAAAAATTGAGTAAAGATTGTATCGCTAAGTATAGGATGCTTTATGCCACTTGTAATAAACGTAGTAAAGGTGAGCAAAAAGCATTGGGCTCTAAAAAACAGGTGGGTTCTTTTGCGTCAATGAATTTTATTTATTGTTTGATCGCAGAGGATGTTCTAACACGCTTGATGTTTACTACTAACAACCGAGATGGTAAAAGTATGCCATTTTTCGTCATTGTATTGTTTGTAAATGTTGCTATGCATTTGTTGTCTTTGCTATCTAGCTTAACTTCGAATTTGATGGCAAATAATTGGTCATATCATTCTCCTGTAAAGATTTTCAACAAGATTATAAAGCAAAATAATTATATTAGCCCAATTATTGAATTGACGCTGACAACTGCCTTTGCTGGCGGTATTGCAAGTTTATTGTCTGCATTTTTACTATTTAGCCTACCATCTTTGTTTGTGACAGGTTCTGCTACTGTTATGTCTCCGGCCCTTGTTATTGCAAGTTTAGCTATTTCTCTGTTTCCAGCAAATATATTGGCTGTGTATGTGAAGCGATTATGCAAACCAGCGGGGATGGATTTTGGGGTCTTTAAGTTACATCAAGATCATAGGAAGGCAATCAAGAATAAATTAGCAAAAATATCTGAGCTTAAATTGTCTATAGATTCATGCACTGATAATGATAAAGTGTGTTTAGCACAGTCTGCAGCTATAGATACTTGCAGGATGATGGAGAAATTATCTCGTTGTGCTGATCCTGCTGTCATAATCCAACCTAGTAGTTTGCAAGCTTTGACTAAGTTTAATCAGTATTTGAAAAATAATAAAAACTATAAAGGTGTTACTAGAGATAAAGAAATTGTATTTGACTGTATAGATAAATATGAGCAATCTTTTAAGAAGGCTTCTCCACTGAGAAACTATTTTTCACTTGCTAAATCTAGTCTTGATTTGCTAACTGTGACTAAGTAGTTTTGGGTAAAAGTTACTAATTATATAATTTTTTCTATAAACTATAGGTTGCTATTTGCAAGCTTATTTTATCTGTTTTTTTATATAAAGACAAAATTTCATATTTTGTAAAATATTCCAGTTTTTTATTTTGGTTTATGCTATACAGTTATTGCTCTTTGTATAGGTACCTTGTGTGGCAAAGTCATACGTAAATATAGTTAAAAATGAAAGTATAGCGGTTGTTTATTTTAATAGGCCACCGGTTAATGCTTTATCAGCTGCTTTTCGTGATGAATTACATGCTACTTTAGAGCAGTTATTAAATGATAACTCAGTGGCAGGGATTGTCTGTACAAGTGTGGATTTGCCATTTAGCGCGGGTGCTGATATCAAAGAGTTTTCTCAAGGTTTACAAGGAAAAAGCTTTGTTGATTTTTATAGACTGTTAGCGGCTGCAAAAAAGCCTGTGCTTGCTGGTATTAATCAATATGCCTTAGGTGGTGGGCTTGAATTTGCAATGCTATGTCATTATAGAGTTGCCCATCTTGATGCTAAGTTAGGTCAACCAGAGATTAAGTTAGGTATCATTCCTGGAGGTACTGGTACACAAAGTCTACCTAGGTTAGTGGGTATAGAAAAGTCTTTGTCTATGATGTTGTCTGGTAAGCCAGTTACAGCTCAAGAAGCTTTTGATTTAGGTTTGGTTGATACACTTACTAATGAACCTATTGATACGTTTTGTATACATTATTTAAAAAATATTATTCAGAATAATCCTATGATTGAAATACCACTACATAGAATTAATCTAGAGAATAATGAAGATTTGTTTGCTCGTTATTTTTCTGAAGTGGCTAAAAAGTCTTATGGTTTTACTGCTCCAAAAAAGATTATAGAATGTGTTCAGGCCGCTTGTGAGCTTACTGTTGTTGATGGTATTGCTTTTGAGCAACAAGTATTTATGCAGTTGATAAGCGGTCCTAGTTCTGCCAGTTTGCGATATGTTTTTTTTCAGGAACAGCTTTTGAGACATGTGGCATTTGTAGATAAAAAGCAAGCTATTAAGCCCATACAATCTGTAGGGATTGTTGGTGGTGGTTTAATGGGTTCAGGTATTGCAATTGCAATAGCTAAACGTGGTAATACTGTAATTATGGTAGAGGTGGATGCCAGTCGTCAAGAAGCTACCAATGCTGCTGTGTATAATTATTTTAATAAGCAATATAAGCAAAAGAAAATAGATAAACAAGAAATGCAGGCCTGTATTGCGAGAATATCGGTATCCACAATTATGGCCGATTTAAGCAATGTGGACCTGGTAATTGAAGCGGTTTTTGAAGATATGCAGGTTAAGAAAGATGTATTTAAACAACTTGGCGAGATTGCTAAGCCAGAGGCTGTTTTGGCAAGTAATACTTCAGGTTTAGATATTAATGAGCTTGCAGTTGCCTCTGGTAGGCCGCAACAAGTTGTGGGTATGCATTTTTTTAGTCCGGCACCTGTCATGAAGCTTGTTGAAGTGGTGCGTGCAGATAAAAGTGCTGCTGATGTTATGCAGCAGACAATAGATTTTACTAAACATATTAAAAAATTACCGGTGGTAGTTAACGTCTGTCCTGGTTTTGTAGGTAACCGTATGGTTATACGTTATCTTAAGCAAGTAGAATATTTATTATTAAGAGGTGTACAACCTGAACAAATTGATAAGGCATTGATGGACTTTGGTTTTGCTATGGGGCCTTGTGCAATGGCGGATATGTCAGGGCTTGAGATAGCTATGCATATGATCCCTGGTGATACATTGGCTGCAGCACTAGTGAAGTCTGGTAGATTAGGGCAAAAAAATCATGCTGGTTTTTATGATTATAAAATAGATTTTATGACAGCAAGTCCATCGGTGGAGGCTAAGGATGTTATTGCAGAATATGCTAATTCATTAGGGATTGATAAAGCAAGTTTTAGTGATGCTGATATTGTACAGCGCTGTGTGCTTGCTTTAGTAGATGAGGCTGTAGCAATAATGGCAGAAGGCGTTGTTTCTCGGGCTGGTAGTATTGATATGGTTTATATCTATGGTTATGGTTTTCCTGCCTATAGAGGTGGGCCTGTTTTTTACGCAGACTCTATAGGTCTAGATAAAGTATTCAGTGCAATAAGTGCTTATAAGAAAGAGGATGCAAAGCAATGGCGTTTACACCCTTTGCTTAAACAGTGTCTAGATAGTAAAAAATCGTTAAATCAGTTTAAAAGTGGTTAGGGGATATTCATGGAAGTTATTATTGGTTATATTGCCGCTTTTGTTACTTCATCGGCGCACTTGCCGCAATTAGTACATGTTCTTAGAAGAAGGTGTGCTAAAGATTTATCCTATTCTTGGCTTATTGTGCATGTTACAGGTGCTTCATGTTGGTTTATTTATGGTTTGTTGACACAGCATCAACCACTGATGATAAGTGGTTCTTGTGTAGCTGTTTCACTATCAATACTGTCTTTTTTAAAAATTTACTATGAAAGAAAGGAAAAAACCAGATGATTATTAGTAGTATATTCGCTGGCATTGCCACTCTTTGTTCAAGTTGTGCTTATATTCCGCAGCTACTAAAAACATGCCAGTCAAAATCAACAAAGGGTATTTCTTTATATTGGTTATGCTACATAGCATTGGGCGCAATATTGTGGGATACCTATGGTTTTTTAGTAGGGGACGTATTCTTAATGGCTACTCACTCTTTTGTGCTTAGTCTGGTCACTTGTATGCTTATAGTAAAACTAAGGCAAGCAGACTAACTGCTTATATTTTTTACAAAGCGTTTGATTTTATCGAACCAGTTATTTGCTTGTGGGTTATGTCTATCTCTATTAGCATCAATACTTTTAGCAAATTCATGCAGTAATTCTTTTTGCTTGGTATTTAATTTAATAGGTGTTTCAACTTGTATTTTGCAAATAATATCACCAGGATAATGACTGCGAATACTTTTCACGCCTTTGCCACGTAAACGGAAACAGGCGCCTGTTTGCGTTTCCGCAGGGATTTTCAATGCAACCTCACCATTGATAGTGGGGGCATTAATAGTTGCACCAAGGCATGCTTGGGTAAAGCTTATTGGGATTTCACAATGTAGATCATTGTTTTCTCTAGTGAAAATATTGTGCTTGCTGACTTCAATTTCAACATATAAATCACCATTTGGGCCGCCATCTAATCCAGCTTCGCCTTCGTTACTTAGGCGAATGCGGTTACCAGTATCTACTCCAGGTGGAATCTTAATGGCTAATTTTTTCTGTTTATTAATGCGTTTTTGTCCATGGCATTTACTACAAGGGTCTTTGACAATCTTACCTTCGCCATTACATTTAGGGCATGTTTGTTGGATGCTAATAAAGCCTTGTTGCATCCTAACTTGTCCTACTCCATTACAATAGCTACAGGTGGTGACATTTTTGCCACCTTTGCCATTGCAGCTATCGCAGGTTGTTAGGGCGCTAAATTGAATGGTTTTCTCAATACCTTGGATAGCTTCTTCAAGTGTAATATTTACTTTATAACCTAGATCACTACCCCTACGTTGAGAGGACTGTTGAAATGGATTCCCGCCAAAAGCTTCTTCAAAAATTTTACCAAATATATCTTGGTTAAAATCAAAGCCGCCATGGCCATGACCGCCGCCACCAGCTCCGTCAACACCAGCATGACCAAATTGATCATACATTTGTTTTTTTTCAGGATCACTGAGGATACTGTAAGCTTCGTTGATAAGTTTGAATTTCTTTTCTGCTTCAGCATCACCTGGGTTTTTGTCAGGGTGGAATTTCATAGCCTTACGCCGATACGCTTTTTTAATAGTATCGGCGTCGGCATTTCTTTCCACACCTAGAGTGGCGTAGTAGTCTTGTTTGTCCATATTAATAGCTCAATTATTTATCGTCATCCACTTCCTGGAAGTCAGCATCAACCACATCGTCACTTTTTGCGCTGTTTTGCTCAGTGCCAGGATTTGCTTGATTACTATCAGGTGCGCTGTAAAGCTTTTGTGCTAGTTGTGCATTGGCTTGATTAAGGCTTTCTTTTTCAGTATTAATTTTATTAATATCTTTTTCTTTAACCGCTTCTTCAAGCTTGGCGCAAGCATCTTCCAGTCCTTTTTTCTCATCGTCTGTGAGCTTGTCAGCTGCTTCCTTAACTGCTTTTCTAGTAGCATGGATAAGTTGCTCTGCTTCATTACAGCTGTTGACTAATTCTTGGAATTGCTTATCAGTTTCAGCATGTTTTTCTGCGTCTTGAACCATTTTCTCGATTTCATCATCGCTAAGTCCACCTTTGGCCTTAATTACGATGGATTGAGATTTACCAGTTGCTTTATCTTTTGCTGAGACATTGAGTATACCATTTGCATCGATATCAAACATAACTTCAATTTGTGGCATACCGCGTGGTGCTGGTGGAATGTCGGTTAAGTTAAATTCCCCAAGCGATTTATTTTGACTAGCAATACTTCTCTCACCTTGTAACACATGTACTGTTACGGCTGTTTGATTATCAGCAGCGGTTGAGAATACTTGGGTTGCCTTGGTAGGAATTGTGGTGTTTTTCTTGATCAATGAGGTCATTACTCCACCCATAGTTTCAATACCAAATGATAGTGGGGTGACATCAAGTAATAAGATATCGTTTACATCACCTGATAATACGCCAGCTTGTATTGCTGCGCCAATTGCAACAGCTTCATCTGGGTTTACATCACGTTTTGGTTCCTTACCAAAAAACGCTTTCACCGCATCATGTACTTTTGGCATACGTGTTTGTCCACCTACTAAGATGACTTCATTGATGTCTTGTATATTGATTTTGGCATCGTTAATAGCTGTTTTACAAGGCTGTATACTTCTTTGTATTAAATCTTCGACTAAGCTTTCGAATTTAGCTCTAGTTATTTTTATATTCATATGCTTAGGGCCAGATGCATCAGCTGTTATGTAGGGTAGGTTGATGTCGGTTTGCTGTGAAGATGAAAGTTCGATTTTTGCTTTTTCTGCAGCTTCTTTAAGCCTTTGTAGTGCTAGCTGATCTTTGCTTATGTCTACACCTTGTTCTTTTTTGAACGTGCTAACTAAATAGTCAATTAAGTGTTGGTCAAAGTCTTCACCACCAAGGAATGTATCTCCATT
>CACBGS010000004.1 GCA_902538855.1 uncultured Coxiella sp. | reverse complement strand
TTGGCCGATACAATATAGTGTTATCATCATTAACACAGCAAGAGCAGACAGTAAAAATAATCCTCGTAGGGGGTCGCTTACAAAACTATGCACTGATACTAATAAACCAGATCGTATCAAAAATGTTCCCAATAAACTGAGTATAAACCCAAGTATAGATATACCTATAGTCCATGATACTGCTCTACTCACTGGTAAGTAGCAACAATGTAATAATATACTTGCACACAACCATGGCATCAATGATATATTCTCAACTGGATCCCAGAACCACCAGCCACCCCAGCCTAATTCTCGGTATGCCCACCAGCTGCCCAGGGTTATCCCAAGTGTCAGCCATGACCAACACCACATTGCCCAAGGCTTGAGCTTTTGCAACCATAATTTTGAGCACCACATAGATGGCACTCTAAGGCATTCCATACTCATTATATATGGAATCACAAAGCCAACGTAGCCTATATATAAACAGGGCGGGTGTATTAAAAATCCGGGATCTTGTAGCAATGGGTTTAAATCTTGCCCACTAGCTGGTGGGATAGGTAATAGCCTAATAAAGGGATTGGATGCCCATAATGCATATAGACCAAAACCCATGCCAAGCCAGGCAATACAAGTGACTGCAGTAGCAGATATATAAGATCTAACTAAACTTAAGGCTATATATGCATAAGAATATATTGCTAATAGCCACCACCAAAACAACCATGATCCCTCATGTGCTGCCCATGGTAAGGCTATCTTATACCACCATGGTAGCTGTTCATGATTATTTTGCCAAACATAATATAGGCTAAAATCATCGTTTACACAGGCCCAAATTAACACAGCGTATGCATAGCTTAAAGATAAAACATAGCTTTTTAGCACAGACAGCACTCGTGCTTGCCAAACTATTTGCGACCAAAGCTGCTGTCGCTCTTGATAATACTGGGCTAGTGCTAACCATAACATATGACCAAAGCCAACGATCATCATAAGGTGGCCTACTTCAATATGCACGGAAGGTAATAAACTTAGGCAAAGAAAACTCATAGTATATAACACACCTAATACTATTGTGTTATATCTTAGTTCAAACTGGTGGCTGATAGTTCTCATCATGCTTTGCTAGAATCCTGGTTGCTTGAAATACACCTTGCTTGATTGTACCTTCTGCTAACATCATGGCACCTTCTTTAAATAGGTTTGGCAGACCTCCTGTATAGTGTACCGGTAGCTCAATAGCATTATTTTTATTATCTAATGCTATGAATGATAGTCTACTTTTTTGCCATATTAAACTACCTTTTTTTACTATAGCGCCAAGCCGACACTGAGTGTTTGCACATAACTGTTTATCTATCATTACTTGGCTTGGTGTTATATAGACACTGATATTATTTGACATACCCCATAGCACACAGGCAACACCTATTGTTAGCGTAATTAATCTAAATGCGAGCTTATACCCACGCTTTCTGTGAGCTTTACTCAGAGGGAGTAGCATAACTAGCACCTATATTATTGTTATAATCTAGCCAGCATACACATATAAACAACAAAAAATATACAGTGCCTGCTACTGTATATGCTGATACTACATAATCCATTAACCCTCTCTTGTCTCGGTATTTTGACACTTTATCACTATGCGCATAGTATGTATTACCAATGCAGTGGTGAGCATTGCAAATCCTATCATTGACCAAAGCAGTGGTTGTAACATAATCCATGCAATTTTTGGTTTTGTAAATGCTAATAGTGATGGACCTTGATGTAGAGTATACCACCACTGCACAGAATAATGTACTAAAGGAACATCTACTAAGCCTAGAATTGCACAGACTGCTGCCATTTTTTTTGCATAATGCTGTGGTCTTAATCCAAGTCGAATACATATTACACCTATATATAGTAGTAATAAAATGAACTCAGAAGTCAAACGAGCGTCCCAAAGCCACCAAGTACCCCATGTTGGTCTTCCCCATATTGATCCTGTAATTAATGCTAGCAATGTAGTTATACTACCAATTATAGCTAGAGCAGTGGCGGCTATATCTGCCATTTTCATCTGCCATATCCAGTAAAAAGCTGCAGCAACAGCTAAACTTACGTAGATACCAAGAGACAAAGCTGCTGTTGGTACATGAATATAGATAATTCTGAATAAATCTCCCTGCACCTGATCTGGTGGTACTAAGTATAAGCCTTGATATAATGAATATCCTATTAATAGTAAACTTAACGGATATATACATGCTATCCAGTAATTTGATACCGCAAGGAAGTGCTTAGGCACTATGAGATATTTGTGTAAGTTTGTGTACATGGTATTATTGTAGCTAAATTTTATGCAACTTAATAGCTGCTATTAATACCTGTATACATTAGCTTTGATGATTTTCGCTAGTAACATTAGTTTTTAGTTGTTTTAGTATTACTAATTGCTTTTTCAAAATTTTTATACTGTTGTAATGGCTTTATTGTTATGGCTTTTGTGATAGCTTGCTTTGCTTTGTTGTATTGCCCTTGACTACTATAAACTCTTGCTAAGATATACCATCCTTGATCATCATTGGGATGCTTATGAAGATTAGCTAATATTTTTTTCACCAGTCCGTCTGGATTTTTAAGTAAAGTAACTAGTTTTTTACTATCTGCAGCAGATAAGGATGGTGACCATATGATATAACGCCATGATCCAAGCAAGCTATAGCATAGTATCACAAAGCAGATACTCAAAATTAATATGCGTTTCTTGTATCGATGCTGGCATCTGGAATCAACCATTATGATAACTGCCTCATTATGGCATCAACACGCTGTTGTTCTAGCCAATTTATGTCCCCTGGCTTATCTTTTGGCGTGAGTTTTATTGGCCCATAAGCTAATCTAATCAGCCTATTTACCCGTAAGCCTATATGCTCCCATAGCCTTCTAACCATGCGATACTTGCCGGTATAAACACTCACCTGATACCATGTGTTTTTACCAGTAGCATCGCTACTTATCTGCTCACATGTATTAAATTTACACATTTGCCCATCTAGCATCACACCCTTTAATAGTTTTGTTAGCTGTGCCTCTTTGACCTCTCCATATACACGAACTTTGTACACTCTAAGCCAATTTGCACTTGGGTGCATCATTTTATTAGCAAGCTCTCCGTTATTACAAAATAATAATAGTCCTTCGCTATTAATATCTAGTCTACCTATAGAAATCCATTTACCGTTAGGGCATTTAGGCAAAGCTCGAAATACTATAGGTCTTGCATGTGTATCACTCTGAGTACATAGCTCGCCTATTGGTTTGTAATATGCAATTATACTGGTATTGTGCTCTTCAATATTTACTTTATATTGCTTACCTTCCATGCTAATTACATCGCCGGCATTAACCTTAATACCAGTTTTTGCTATTTTACCATTGATAAGTATTATTTTATTATCAATCATTTGCTCTAGTTTTCTCCTAGAGTAGCCACTCACAGAAGCTAAATATTTTTGTAAACGCATAGTGCTGTGTACTCTTTCATTGATATTTAGTATAGCATATGTCTATTTATATGTCGTATGTAAAAGATATCATTAGACAATATATAATCATTATATTATTGATATAATATATTATATTTATAAATAACCGCTTTATTTGCTATCCCGATTATTGCTATGATATAGCTTGATCACGTATAATAGATACTTTCTATTTGGTATAAGCCATGCAACAAATTCTAGACATTATAGGGGCTGTATTATTTCTATGCGTGTACTACTTTTATGATGTATACCTTGCATCAGCAACTGCAGGTGTATTTGCAGCACTGAAGCTCATACTACATCAGTTGCGGTTTATTGCACTCACACAAATAGATATTTTAGCTTCTATGCTATTGGTTATTTGTGGTGTTGCAACCTGGCATTTTCATGATCCTGTTTATATACATTGGAAAGTTAGTATATTACACATTCTGTTTGCTGGTATCTTTTATGGCAATCGCTATATACAAGGAAGCTCTTTTTTTCAGTCTATTATCAGAGATCAATCTATTGTTATACCTGAAGCTGTAGGTTTACGTGCAGATAGACTTATGGGGCATTTCATGCTAAGTGTTGCGATTGTGAATTATTTTGTATTTACCTATTATGATGAAAGTACTTGGGTGTATTTTAAAAGCAGTATCTTTTTTATTAACATGATTTATTTACTTTTTATTTCTATGTACCTAAGCAGCCATATGCAAGTAGAGAGTAGCAATGAAAGTTAATCACCACCAACAAACAGCTGTAGCAATCAAACAATGCTTATTAGAAAAATTTCAGCCTGCTTATTTAGAGGTTATTAACAACTCTCATCTTCACGCCAAACATAAGGGCGCACTTGAAAACCCTGATAAAGGTCATTTTCATATTATTATAGATGCTAGTTCTATTAAATCTACCAGTAATAATATGCTTATGAAACACAGAGCCATATACGATGCATTATCTGATATTATGCAGCGTATACATGCTTGTGAAATCAGCTTACGCTAGTCAGAACATTTTTCTATTAGCGCTTTTGCTCTTTGATACCATTCACTTTTGTTAGCATAACCGGCCATTCTACAACCCTGTTTTTCAAGACCATTTTTATCTAATGCTACAAAAACTGGCACGGCATTTATAGGCTTCATTAATACTTTACTTTTTGTTAACTTTTCCACTTTTTTATTATCAACATTCTCAGTCATATCATACAATTCTAGATTAGGTGTCTCCATCCCATGTATCTTAGCATCTTTTACAATGCTTTTTTCAACTTCTTGCCTCCATTTCTCACAGTGACCACAGTATGAACTGTGGATGACTAATAATTTTGCTGGTGTGGCTGCCTTTGCAATTAATGAACCTGAAATCCCAAGCGCAAGCGATGCTGCTATTAACGATAACTTTTTGAGCATAATGTCTCCTGATATTAATCAAAACTACTGTCATCAAGATCAACGATAGATGTTTTTCCAGCTTCTATTAGTTTAATGAGAGTGTGTCTTTGCACTAACACTCGATCAAAAAAATACTTTGCTATATTCTCGTCGAACTCTTCGTTTGATTCTAGCATTCTTGCCCACATCAATGCAAGTAACGCCAAAGCACATAGATGTAGATAATCATTTGCCACTGCTGCTGCTTGCTCATGGTCTTTTATAGCATTTTTTGCTAGCCACATTGTTGCATGCTCAACATCTTTGGCTATTTCTGTAAGCTCTTTGCTATATTTATCGGATTTTTTTGCGCTTTCTTTCATCTCTTGTATTAGCGACAACATAGCCTTGCCTTGATCACGCATTAGTTTACGCCCTACTAAGTCTAATGCTTGAATACCGTTAGTCCCCTCATATATCATGCTAATTCTAGCATCACGATAGTATTGCTCTATAGACCAATCTTTTACATAACCACTACCACCAAGAACTTGCATACAGGTATTGATATTCATAACACCGCGCTCTGAGAGATAGGATTTTATGATAGGGATGAGTATGCCGACCTTTGCCTTATCTAACTCATCTTTACTATCGGCCAATTTGGCTGCGTATACTACCAATGCTCTCATTGCAATGTTGGTTGATTTCACCTCAAGCATTTGCCGCCTGACATCTGGATGAACTAAAATATTATCCGCTTCATGAGATTCATCTATTTTTTTCGGATCTAATGAACGTGATTGCCTCCTATCTTTTATAAATGTTCTAGCAGTTTGGTATGAAGTTTCACTTAAAGCTAATGCAGACACACCTACACCAATACGCGCCTCGTTCATCATCACAAACATATTTTTTAAACCACTATTTGGCTCTCCTAATAAATAGGCTGTGGCATTATCAAAACTCATAAAGCAAGTTGGTGCAGCATGCTGACCCATTTTCGACTCTAATCCAGTGCATTTAACATTGTTCCTACTACCATCTTCAAGATATTTTGGCACTAAAAACATACTTATACCCTTACTACCTTTTGGAGCATCTGGTAGTTTGGCTAATACTAAATGTATTATATTCTCGGTGAGATTGTGTTCACCATAAGTAATCCATATTTTATTGCCGGTGACGTGATAATGACCTTCACAAGCTGTTGCTTTTGTCCTTATAAGCCCAAGATCGGTACCACAATGCGCCTCTGTTAGACACATAGTTCCTGACCATTCTCCTGAGGTGAGCTTTGGAAGATAGAAATTCTTTTGTTGCTCATTACCAGCATATTCAATGGCCTGACATGCTGCAGGCGTAAGCATTGGGCCAAGGGCAAATGCTATATTTGTGGCTGCAAGAAATTCAGCTACTGCCAAAACTACAACGAGTGGCATTTCTGCACCCCCAAAATCTTGTTTACCGCCAAGTGCAGCCCAACCTTGTTCTACATATTGCCTGTATGCTGGATGGAATGCGTCTGGTGTTTTAACAGTATTGCTTTGCTGCTCGAAATGACAGCCCTGTATATCTCCTGTACTGTTAGCTTTCAGTAATATATCTTCTGAGAATTTTGCTGCATTCTCTAGTACAGATTTGATTGTCTCTTCATCATATTGATCATGCTTTATCGCAAATACTCTAATAAGCTTTAAATATTCTGCTACTGGTGCTTTATAAATTTCCATAATAATACTTCTAAATACTATTATAATTATAGACAATTACTTTATTTTTAACACAAATTACAGCATTAAACATCTATTTTTATTGATAATAATATATTAAATAGAGATATAATTGTGCCTATATACAACTTACCCTTGACTCTTTATCGCTAGTGTAAAATAATAATAAGGTTATGTGAGGATTTAAATATGCAACATGCAGAATTAGATGAAACCAGTATGCCTTTCGCTGCTGAAATATGCCTTAAAATATTCCTATATAGCATAGGTATAATCTATACCAAAGCCTTTTTTGCCGGTGTCTCCGTTATTGCTCAAGGTATGCTATAGGCATATTGGCGATGTAATGACAGATATGCTTGGCCTCTTGGCTTTGTAGGAAAATTTATTATATGCGCATTATTGCTACATTAGTGTTTATTACTTTGGCTACATATTGCTCTGCAGTTGAGCTCTCAGCAGGCTATAGTAAGTTTCTTAATGCACGTAGAGATGTTATTACCTATAGCAGACTCAATCCAATGATTATTGATACTAGTGGTAGAAATATTGGTCACGCAAAGATAACTACAACTAACCATGGTAGCTTGGTGGCATTCACTGTCTGTGATTTACCTGCTGGATGGCATGCGGTACATCTACATGCGGTTGGTGAATGCGATGATTATGCCCGCGGTTTTAAAAATGCTGGTGTACATCTTAATCCCTACTATACTAATCATGGTTTTTCACATAAAGAATCTCGATCAAAATATCATCTTGGCGATTTGGCAAACTTTTATGTTCATAAGGATCAATGCGCTCAAATAGAACAACTTGTGCCCGGTCTTAATAGTGAATTATTACGTAGACAGTTTCGTGGTATATCACTTATTATCCATGAAAGAGCCGATGATTACTCTTCGCAACCAAGTGGTGATGGCGGTAGTAGAATTGCTTGCTCTGTAATCAAGCCAAAATAGCGCGCAAAAGAGCTTTATCTTTATATGTAATTGTTTTTTATATATAAATAGGTTTTTTTCTTGATTATATACTATAATATATTTGTAGATAACCGGAGTTTGGTATGTCAAAAGAATTTGATTTAAATAAAACAATTAATGATGTTAGCTCAACATTAATGGATACTATTAAGCCTTTTGTTGGTAATGAAGGTAGTGCATCAGATAAAGAAGCAGGTAAAGACGCTGATACGAAAAAAGAAGAAGCTTCAGATAAAGAATCGTCTTCTGATTCAGATAAAAAAGAAGATGCAGCTGAAGAGTAATTTATAATATATAGTGCTACGCAACAATAATTATATTTATACTTTGTCCCACCTTTTCTTTCTGTAGAAAGGTCGACTGTACAATGTTCGTCTTGGTAAATTTGTTAATTTACTGGCAACACTGCTGATGGGCATCTGCTTTGTGGACTTACCACTGCTGCGTAATTTTGGCATTACTGATGATACTTTATACTGTAAAAATCTAAACACAAACAGACTATCAGCTATGGTATTAACTATCATATTTATAGATTTGTACACCATACCTAACAATCTTATTATATGTTTTTTAATGAAATTATAACATGCTTTTAAAGAGTAAGATTTGTTGTATTGTCTCTTACGCTTGCTTATTGTAAATGAAAAATACAACAGTGGAAACGCTGTGATCTGGTTAGCTATATACTGTAATAGCTTATATGTTACATTCGTTATAATGCGGGTGTGGAACCAGAAGTTTTTCACTCTGTTTGGTAATAGGTTATAGCATCTACCTAAGAAGTTCATCACAGAGCTCTTTAATCTTACAAAGTTATTATATATTCTGCCTAGTAATGAGATTTTCTTTTTTGTTTTTAGGTTCTTGATGTAACTTTCCTTATCTTGCTTGAGCTGCTTAAGCTTTTTATTAGCTAATATTTTTTTAAAAAAGTTTTTTATATGGTCTGCGCTCACTCTCATTTTATTAAAAATAGTTTTTAGTTGCATGTGATAGGGTAATACTGACAAGTACTTGTCACTATCTTCGTCTAGCTTTTGTTTACTAAGTATAGATAGCCTTCTATCCTTCATTAAATCTAAAAATGTATGCTCATTATCTAGCTTAGCTTTTTTCTTTTCCTCAGAATTTAGTTGTTCTATATCAGTATATGAATACTCCACATTTCTTAGCATTTGCATCCAATCTTTTATGTTTTTTAAACTTGCACCATTAGACATTTGTAGTTGATATGCATGTTGTACTTTTTTAGCTAGCCTCCTATCTGCATCATCTTTATAAATACCCGTGCTATTTGCTATATTATAGGCTATATTTCTCCTGAAAAATCTTGCTAATTGCATCTGCGCAGTATGATACTCAGGATACCTTGACATTAGCTGTTGTTCAATGCGTACAACTGGTTTGAAGTCTTTTTGATAATGCCAGTTAGAAAACTCTTCTATTAATTTATATTGCTTTTGCTTATCTTTTAGTAGTGGTATTTTTCTTAACAAGGCTTTCGACAAATTAAAATTACCACCTATGAGCATTAGCCATGGGAGCGCCATATAGAGAATGTCATCTGCTATTTTTGGACTTAATTTATTTTTTGTGTAGTCTATATCTACAAGGCTATTGTTTGTTTTTTTACCTTGATAGTATTCTCGACATTCTTTCATCTTTGTGTTGTAAGCGTTTAAAATATCAGTTATGAAGATCTTATCTGTTACATTTGCTATATCTCTTGTTGATAATGCTACTATCACTGCTTGATCGTTAACTTGCTCTATTTTTACTGCACTTACATTTAGTCTAGTTGCTGCAATTGTATGAGATATAGAGTTTTCATTAAGATCATTACTGAAATATATCTGCACATTATCTATATCAATCACTTTATTATCAGATATTTTATAACTTTTGTATGTTGGCACTATTATTGTCTTATGCATAACTTTTCTTTTATCTTTTTCTACTACTCTGGTGTGCATTAGCATACGAGCATTGTTGTTACTTAAAGTTAGTGGTAAGCGTGGATCATTTTTTGTTTTATATTGCTGTAAATTTGTATAGTATTTTATATCTAATATACTATCACGTTTATTTTCTATTGCTCTCTGTTGCGTTGCTTTATCATAGCGAGCTACTCTAGAGCTATCCTCTTTTTCAATAAGCCAATTCAGTAAATCCATAAATTCTAATTTATTATTTAAATCTTTTGCCATAGACATTGTGAGTAGTATGGTCATTTCTTGTGTTTCACCTTTTCTACACCTACCTATTGCTTGTAAAGTCATTGAGTATTCTAAGTGTGGGCTGCCTATTAGTATGGCATGTGCATCATTGGCTAGGACTATATCACACCCTCTTGATCTTCCTGCGTCCATAATAATGCACCATTGACTCTCATCACAACCAAGTTTCTTGATAAGATAATTATATTCTGTATGGTCTAGTGCTATCTTATTGCCATTAATGTCTAAAGCATTTAGCATTGAGCTATCGTTGTAATACATAACCCATTTCATAGTTTTATTTTTGCTCGTTACTTTTACGAGGAAATCTTTTGCAAATTGTTCTGATGATGATTCTAACTGCTGTGTAGGATCAATAAGAATTTGTGTTTTAGCGTTTATGTGTTTGTAAATGTCATCTTTAGTTTGAAAAGTAGCGCATGGTGTTCTTTCTTTCCTCTGGTTTATTATAATTCCATCAGGTAGCACACCTGTATATTTTCTTTCGTTTAAAAATAGCGTGGGGGCATCGAGTGGTGTTCCAGTGCATCCGTTTACTTGCTCACATAGATGGTCCATTCCGGCGCCATATTGTTCATAGCATGTTTCAAGATACTGTAGGTCAGGTATAATAATAGTTGCTATACAATATTTGAGAAATCTAATTTTTAGTTGGTAATTGTTATTGTCATTAAGATAACCTAGTAATGCTTGTTTATTCGCTTCATGTCTATCACTGTTATCATCACGAGACTGCATTATAGACATATCTAATCCTGCAGATTTGATATGTGAACTTCCAAGACAAGAGTAGATTTGCGCTAAGTCTTCACGATTGGCATCAAAATTTACTTGGTAATCATTGTAAAAAAAGTTATAGCTATCTTTTATCAACTCATCTGTTTTAAAGTATAAATAGCCTATGATAGTTAGTACTACTTTTATATTCATCTCTTTGAATTGTAAATCAGTTGGCATAGCATTTTCTAAAGGCTCTGCACATTTTGTAGCATGATTCAAATGCCATGTAAGATCATACTGATTTATAAAAACAGATGGTAATAAGGCATTTACGAGATTATTTTTCAGTCTTTTTAGTTCAAGCTCTGTCATTTTTATTTTATTCTTAGCTACCGTCTCATTAATTATTTCATCAACACGAGGTTTATAATTTTGTTCGTAATCTGTTAAGCATTTAGGGTATTTGTTTGCAGTTACGACATCTTGTGCTGCCAAAGCTGTTATTGCTTCTAGATAAAATTCTCTATCATTCTTTTCCAATGGTTTAGGGCTACCTATACCTACAATTATTGTTTTGAGAACTGAAAATACCGCATCAACTTCATCACAAACTATACGACTTTCCTTTATTGTCATCAAAATTTTTCTACATGTATCACCAAGAGCATAATTGCGATCATCTTCAGCTGTTAATAATACATTTTTCAGTCCTTGTATAGACTCTCTTGTGGTAATTACTACTTTTGCGTGTTTTAGTAATTTCTTTTGTTTTTCAAGTAAACTTTCATTATTGTCAGCATAGGGGTCAATTTTTAATATGGTTATTATTTCTCCATAATCTTTTTCAAAATTTGCTTGAATCTGTATTCCCTGCGTAGGTAATAGTGACTCTGGAAGTATTAGTATTGCCCTTCTATCATCTTGCTGTATTATATTTAGTAACGCACTTAGTACGAAAGTTTTCCCGCTACCTATGGGTGCACATACTATGTTAGTATCATCTTCATGTAGTTGCTTTACTAGGTTAGTTTGTTGGACAGATAATCTGACATTACGTTGTAATTCAAGTAGTGCAAAAGATAGAACAGTACCAACATTATTGTTATCGATTTTATACGCTCTTGCTCTAGTTAGCATTTTTGTTGATAAACATTTATCACCTTTGAACCATTGATATTTTATGCGCTGAAAGTGCTGTAACTCTGTTTTCAAAATTAATATTGCAAATAAATCTTTTCGGTATAAATCGACATTGTCTTTTGCTATACCATATTGTCTACATAATTTGCCGTCTACTTTTAGGATATGGCGTATGAGTTCGACCCAGCGCTCATCAATACTATCGGGTAAATATGTATAATATTCACTATTTGAGAGATATTCTTTTACGCGGCTAATGTGTACTTTTATTTCATCTTCTAATGCAGTTATGAGCCCATCTAAATCTTTGTGGAATTCTTTTTTTTCTAGCATAGTCTGCGCTACAGCAAGATCATTTCTTTGCTCTTTCGTATACTCTTCCCAGGTAGCTATGCTATTTGTTACATATTCACTGGTATGGTCATATGCCTGATTATTACTGGTAAGTCTCATTTCTCTATACGTAAAACTTGTATCTTCAAAATACTTTGTGAGTTTTGACATTTTAGTTTTTATATCTCTATTTGTTGTAAGTATAGACTCAAAATTACTGACTTTTAATTTTTCTGTTTGTACATATGGCAAATCATCTTGCTCAGGCCCAGCTTTTATTGGCAGCAATTTTTCACCTTTTTTAACATAACTTTGAAGACTTGGTTGTGATACGTAGCAATTATTTTTTTTACGTTCTTCTTTTACTTCTTTAAGTTTTTCTACGTAGTCATTAAAACCACTGGTATTTAACCTTTGTGTTGTTAGAGGTAGATCTCTACTATTTAAGAAGGCCTCGACTGTAGCTAGGTGGCTTTCTTTATCATTATTTAAGGCGTGGACTGAAGCTATGTACCTTTCTTTATCATTATTGCAAGTCATATGTATAAGTTCTAATATATTTTGTTCTGCAAGCTTTGTGTATGTGATTTTACGTTCTATAGTTAGATATCTTTCTAATACTGACCGTACATTTAATTTTCTATCAAATATTAGCATTGACCTAGCAACATATAGGGCAACTGGGTAGTGATTAAAATCATAGTTAGCAGCACCTAACTTATTATAGTATTCTTCTGCAAATCTTAAATACTCATTTGTGTATACCATGCTGTGTATACCTATATTTTTTAATGATTTAATATCAATCGTTCTGTTTATGTACAACATTAATAAGAGAAATACTAGTAAATGATTTCCACTTTCTATATCTTGAATTTCATTGTTTATCAGATGAAAAACTTTAATATCGCTGAAGCCTGTTACTTTGTTGGCTAAATCACTACTAAATTCAGGGTCATAAATATTTTCTGGGAAGTGACTTAGTATTTGCTCATTAACTATGTATTTACAATCTTCCTTATTACTTATTCTGATCAGTTTCATAAAAACAGGGTTTATTTCTATTACTTGATAATCTGGAAAGTCTTTTATCTCTCCCTGTGTATCTATATAGTAATTAAATTCACTATGCCAAATATAGTTCTGATGACCAATGCTTGCATTAGGATCTCTTATTTCAATCATTTCACCACGCATAAATGCATGCGTCATGCTCAATATTTCTCTGTTTTTATTATCTATGTACTTTCCTGTAAGCATATTTGCGCGTACATATTCGTTACCATTTTTATTGGCTATGAGTATATTACTATTATTAACCGCTATATACGGCTTTGGATTTTTACAACATAGTAATGCCCCTATATTTTTATTTTCTAGAGATTTTTCATAGACAACTTGGTAGGCCATCCCCTCTAAATTTGCAAATACTTGTGCGTCACTGTTTATCTCTATTTCTATATCACTATCTTTTCTTTTGAGTGACCATTTTTGTGTTTTCTTATCACAGCTTATCTGATAATCATCTTGTTTGAGATCTTTCATAAATATACAATGGTCAAGATGTGTTAGCACTTTAATTTTAGCTTTTTGTTTTACGCCTCCTAGTTCATCTTTAAATACGTTAATGTTGATAGTCTCTTCGCCATTACTAATAATTAAAACACCCTTGTCAAATTTTATTTCTTTAATTGAGATATCAAAAAAATCATGCCATAGAAAACTTCGCTGCATATCTTCTAAATTATACTCAATTGTTTTGGTACAGAGCATAATATTTAGCTGTTCGTGGTAGTTGACTATGGCGTCGTAGACATCATCAGCGTCGCTCTTACCAAGATCCTTCTTTGCAAATTGTATTATCTGTGAATAAGTAAAACAGTAATTTATAATAAATTCTTTATACTCATTACTATTATGGTTCTTATTTTGTAATAAATATGCTTGGATTAATCTCACACATGCACCAACTATTTTAGCATTCTGCATGTAATCTGATCTTATAAATTTATTTATTAAATCTAATGTTTTGCCTTGTATGTTTTGCTCGCTACATCTATGTTCTTTACTATATTTATTTTGCGTACTATCTGTTTCGGCAAAGCGTAATTGCTCATAATATAAGGCTAATATATGTATATACATTGGCGCTCTTTCTATTATTTTTTTTGTATTCATTTCTTTTAAATGTTCAAGCACCTCACCTGCAAAATAATGGATATCCTGATCCACCTGTAAACTTGCTACAATTGTTTTTATATATGTTTGAATACTATCACTATCTGTATCTAATGTATGCTCTGCACTACGGCTTAATATTTTGTCATCATTAGTTCTTATAAATACAGCTAACTCCTTCCAAGAATAGCATCTTAGTACTGTCATTTGTCTTTCTAGAATTCGGTCATTTTGTTCAATAGTAAAAGGCCCATTTTTTTTGCCATCTACACGGCCACTTTGTGCTTTATCGAAATTAATTTTTACAGTAGTTGCATCTTCATCTGGAAATAATATTTCTGATTTTTTTCCTTCTGTAAAAGTCGGTGCTGTTGAACAACCTTGGATCAATTCGCTTAATTCATAGTATGTTATCGTGTGATTCTTGTTACGTGTTAGACTTTTTGTTAGTGTGTTTTTGAGCCGTATGAGTACTTTGTGGTAATCAAATATTTTATCTGTGAATACAGCATAATTATTGGTGAAATAGTTCCAATTCGACATGAATTGTAACAGGATATTTACGTATGGTGGCCGACGTTCTTTTGGTATTTTGAAATACCTATAAAAGTCTATACCATATAAACAAAACAACCTATTTAATATCATTCCTACGTCAAATTTCTCAGCATGCATACTATCTGCAGTTGTATTATCTTCGCAATCACTAATAGCCCACGATAAAAAACGATTTAGATCTGTATCACTCAGTATAGATAGTCGAGGTTTAGTACCTGAAATTGTTTTAAATTCTTTATAAAGCTCGTCATTTATATCTTCTAATCTATAGACGTTTACTCTAATTGTTCTATTTCTTAGCTTATAGTTATAGTGTCTATTTTTGGACAAATTGCAACCGAAGTAATATGCCAGTAACACATGTGCCATTTCTTCACGTGTCGAGCTATTGTGTTTTGCATAGAGTTTTGCCATTTTTGATACAGTACAACAAATATATAGATAATTAATTGAATTAGCTATTGCCGCTATTGTTTGGTACATATTCGCAGCGTCTATTTTACGGTATAACGACTCAGCAAGATTAAAAAGTATAGGTTCTAATTTCACTAACATATTTTCATGTATAGTAAGTAACCGTATAACCCCTTTAGATTTTTCATCTAATATATAGCGTTTAATAAGCCATGATAATCTTTCTATTACAAGGTGAGTGAAACAGGCATGAGATGTTTCACCACACAACCAGTTTAGCTGTAGTAAGATATTCTCAAGATTATTATCTAGCTGCCAATTAGACGGTGTATCGTTAGTAATTTTTTGGTTTTCAAATTGTATTAATTCAAATTTTGCACTTTTTTCAGCTATGGCATGAAGATACTCAAATCGTGGGTCTTTAGCATTTCTTTTGTGCAAGCCTTCTTTCCACTTAACTGTCATATATTTACTCAGTGTAAGGGGCATATATTTTAATAGTTTTGATTTTGTTTTTTCTAACACTTGTATATTGTGTTCATTTTGTCTTTCTATCTCATTTTCGTTGTAACAAAAATCCTTAGATTTTGCTTGTAGCTGATGAATTAACTTTTCATTCTGATCACCAAAATAGTCTTTATTACGAATTGATTTAATAATGTTATCTATAACCCCCCTTACTTTTTCTTTGTTCACATTGCTCATATTAGTATGCTTAATATTTTCTAAAGCAATAATCTTTAATGCCGTTTTTAGTTGCTTGTATTGTTTATCATCCCTACAAAAATGAAATGTCAGTGCAAGTTTATTTTTCACATATGTTGTCTTAGCGCATGATGGACTTTTAATTAAAAAGCTTTTATGGACTTCATTAGCTATAAACTCTACTTCTCCCTTACACTCCTCTGCTAGAAATCTAAAAAAAATACTGTAAAAGCTTTCTCTTCCTTTTTTGAGTTCCTTATCAATTTTTTTAATACTTTCCATTACTTTTGCTAAACTTTTATTTATACTTACTGTCATCAATGCAGAAATTCTGGGTTTAGATGCGAAATCTAGTCCGCTCTTATTTTGTTCATCTACTCTTTTTTCATGTATATCACTAATTATATCTTTTGAACGATTTACTACTGTCACTACTGTCGCACTTTCTTTTGACCTTATATGTATCCCAAGAGGCTGCTTTCTATCATATACAAATAATATCTCTTCTTTCTCAACTGCTTGTAGTATATTTTTAACCACATTGTGTAAGCTAGTAAAACGATTATCTTTGCTTAGTAACTTGTATAGTTCATTAAAATAGCTTTCCAGAGCATCTATTGAGACTGGTAATACACTGCTAGCCTCAGCATTGATACGGTCTAATGTAAGCAGCATGAAACAACGTAATGATTGCTCATTACTAGTACTTTGCGATACAGGTTTATTTGGTTTTAATAAACTAGATAACTTTGATAATGTATCCATCATGAATCTTTCTCCAGATCTAATTTGCTTCACACTCTATTTGTATGCAAATAGTTTGCGTACAAAGTTTTTTTTGTAATTGTTTTCTATTGTATCTTTTTTATTAATATTTTTATAGGACTTCTTATTAAATTTTGTTTTATGCTGTGCTAATGGTATATTTTTTAATCTGCTATTAAGCAAATATTTTGTTAAAAATAGGTATAAAAACCCAAAAATATATGATAGATTTTTAATACAATTATATATAATTATCGGCAGCTGCTTTAAAAATAAAATCACTTTTTGTAGTTTTAGTGCCACTACTCTCAAGTATCCTACTCCTACATTTACTGTTTTCTTGATTAGACTATGCATCATATTTGTATACCTATTTTCTGCTTGCGCATTGCTATTCTTGCATGCTGCTTCTGTGGAAATTGATCTAATTTTATTCATTTTTTTCGGCATATTACTCTCTAGAGATGCTTTGCTTTGTGCTTGAGCTTTTTTGTATTTAAAGAGCTTTTGTATTGTAGTAATTGATTTTTCAAGTTTCATGTACCTGATTCGTTCTTTGTAGGCTTTGTATACAGATTTTATTTTATTAACACAGTTGCCGAGTGTCTCTTTTAGTTTTGCAATGTATTGTTCAATATCTTCTGGCTTGAAAGAATTATTTAGATAAGATTTATCACGCTTGTAAACATCATTTAGTGCTGTTAATACATATAAATCTGCTTGCATGTATGATTTTTTTATTTTGTTTTTAAGGTCGTATACTACTATCCCACTGGATGTTTTACTTGTAAATTTTTGTTGTGTATTATTCTCGTTGTAGTGACTTAATACTTTATTTCCGTATTCATCAGCACACCATTTATTGTATTCTTCTCTTTGTTTACACTTTTTTCTACAGGCTATTCCTAGTACTTTAGCTGCATGACTACGTAGTGCCTCTAGAAAAAGATTATTGCCGGATTGCACATATGCATAGGTATCAGAATAATCTTTACAAACTGCTTTTTGCAATTTATTTTTATTCTGTGCACGCACTTTGAACTCTGTTTCTATTCTCTTTGTTATAAGTTCGTTACTTTCATTTTGGCCAGCTGGTATTCTTTTACCTAGAAAAGTTCTGGCAAGGCGTGCAATTATTACTTGGGTATTATCGTTTAAACTATTGCAAGATGTTAAATAGTTAATTATATTTTTTTTATATCCACAGTGATCTTGTTGAAAATAATTAGCGTATTTCCCTACTACTTCCTTATCCATATCATAATCTAGTGAAGGCATCATTCTTAGTATTTTTTCCGGAATATCAAATACACCGCTCATAATACATAGCCATGGTAGCGCCGTATTTAATAGTTTTTTCTGCTCAGCAGCTAACTCTATATATTTACCTTTTTTATCAATAATATCTGTGATTAAATAAAATACTTTTTCTTTTATATGCTTGGTATCACGATCTGATAGTGCAACTACTAATTTATCCTTCAAAAGTACTGCTGTAATAGGCATTCTTGTCATTGCAATTGGATATTTATCATTTCTATTTTTTAGATCTTGACTGAATGCTATCATATTACATCCAGCTTTAGGGTACTCAGGCTTTATATCATTTTCTTTATAGTTTAAGTATTGTGGGCAAGCAAAATTTGTACCATTACTCTTTACTTGCACCTTTGATACTTGTTTTTGGTGCATTTTTATACTTCCAGGCTGAATTAATAAACTTTCTGGTGAATATTCTGTTTTAAAGTGGTAAATACTGTTAGGCATGCAACCTTTCTTACTTCTATCTTCAGCGGAAATTCTCTGTTTATTAACTAAATTTTTTAAATTTGATGTTTGTGCCTGTTCTTTTTTTAGTGCCCAGTTAACTAAATCTTTCGGTGTTATAGAACTTTTTTCGTTATCTTCACCTTTTTTTATAGCCTTAAGCTCTTTGTACATACTTTGAGTTGTGTAGATTGATATACTCTGTGTATCAAACTTTCTTAGTCTACCAACAGCTTGCAGAAGATCGCTATATGAGATTTGTGAACTCAGTAGTAATACTGCATGTGCATCGTCAGCTATTACTATATCGCATCCTCGTGAATGAGCAGCGTCTAATATAACACTCCACTGGTTTGATTGGCAATTGAGTGTTTGCTTAAGATAGTCTTCACCGGTATGGTTTAACGCGACAAATTTTCCTTCTAAAATATTCCAACCTTTAAGGTTTGTTTCTGAATCAAAAAATAGAACCCATTTGAGATTGTTGTTTTTACTATACATTTGCTTTGCTATATCAGATACAAATTTCCCATCTGATGTAAGCTCTAATTGTGTTGGATCAATGATCATTTGTGTTTTATCATTAATTAAACTTTCTATTTTATCTGAATTATATACACTGATCTCAATATTTTTTTTATCTAACTGATTTAGAATTATACCATCCATTGTTATAGTTTGAATTGGTCGTTCTTTCTCTGTTAAGTGCTCTGCACCAAAAACTGTACCGGTACAACCTGATACTTCCCCATACACAAAATCTGCACCGTATTGTTCAATACACTTTTTATCATATGAAATGCTAGAAATTTTTCTTTTTAAGCAATGCGCAACCAGTTTTATTTTCATCTTATAATTTTCTTCACTGTCTATATTTAAATACTCTATTAATTGACGTATATTTTTTTCATGCTCCATCTCGTTTTTACTATAATCTTTTGTTAAAAGCTTTAGGTCTAAGGCGCTAGCTAAGTTTTGTTTACCGAGACAATCTATTAAGTGTGAGTATCCAGTTGTGTTTGCCTGATGGTGAAGTTTATAATCACTCACAAGTTCTGCGTAACTTTCTTTGATTAACTCATCTGACTTTTCTAAAAAGTAGCCAAATATAGTCAAGGTCACTTTTACATGAATATCTTTAAATTGTAAATCTGTTTGAACACCACTGTTTAGTGGTTCGGCTAAACCGCTCTTTTTGCCTATACACCAGGTGTAATTGTATTTGTGTTCAGCTATTGCAGGCATAAGTTTATTTATGAAAAAATCTCTTTCTATATCATCTGTCGTATTTTTAACTAATTTTTTTAAGATTTTTTCTTTGTAATTTAATTCGTAATCATTTTTGCTACCAGGAAACTTTTGATCTTTGTTGCTTTGCTTTGTAACAAAAATATTTCTAAAAAATAGACGGCTTATCGTAGATATATAAAAACTAGTATACTGATCAGGTATAGTATTATTCTCACCTAAACCGTTTATTACGGTCAATGATGGAGCAAGATTTTGATCTACTTCATCGATTATATACCTTCTGTTTATAAATGCACTTATTGAATCTCTATCTTCAAGACTATTTAGTAATCTTTTATTTACTAATGTCTGTATACACTCTCTTGTTGTAATAACTATAGGAGCGATATCAATAACATCTCTGAAATATTTAATTTTATCAGGAGATGACTCGACACATAATAATGGCCGCCCAATTCTAAATAGTTTCTCACAGTCTTGTACAATTTGTGCACCTTGAGTGTTTAATAAACTTTCTGAGAGTATTAGGCATGGCTTTTTCTTTTTAATAGCTAATATTTGTATTACTGCTACTAGAACTGTTGTTTTGCCTGAGCCAATTGGCGCTGGCACAAGTGCTTCTGGATCCTTTATTAGTGTCTCTGCCATATTGATCTGAATTGCACTAAGACGGATATTCTTGTGATATTCTAGTAATATAAATGGAATAGTATCTTTATCGAATAATTTATAAGCTCTTTTCCTTGTTATCGCTGCGTAAGCTTTTAAACTATCTTCGGTTTCAATGTATTTTAATATTCTACTCCAGTGTTGTATTTCTGTTTTACAAGTAAATAAGTATAACAAACATGGCTTGATTGTTTGCCAGGAATCACTCTGCACGGAGCGTGACCTCAAGACATAGTCATCTGGTCTCATTGTATCTGCAAATAATTGAGATAATAAATCATTATTTTTTTTGTCAAGATATGCTTCTAAGCTCTGATACTTGAATTCACCTCTGATTTCATTAGTTATTTCATTGCACACTACCTCTAGAGTATTTATGTGCTCACTTATTAACTCTATACAATTTTCTGGCAAATTTTCTTTAATAGATTCCTCATCGGCTATTTCTTGATTTTTTCTTTCCTGCATTAACTTCTTACTTTCTTCTATTTGTTCTTGGTAACCCCGGCCTGTTGTTTTACGTGGCAGTGGCTGCATTGATTGCCATTTGATGTTTTTATCATTTATATTAAGCGTGCTATATATACTTTCAATTATATTGTGGATACTATTTGCCTTGTCTGTTTTCTGTTTCCAACTATTGTCAGATCCTAAAATATAGGGCTCACGCAAGTTGGACGATTCTATATTTATTTTTGTTTCTTTTATATCTATTAATTGTTTAGGATTTTCATGAAAACATGCACGTAAAAATGCTGTTTCAATGTTCCTAAACATTCTGTTTATTTTTTGCACATTAAAAATAGCATTTTTTCTGTTCTTCCTGTAAGTACTATATGTTTTTAATATTAAATTTATCAGCGTTTCAGGTGCAAGCTTTTCATCATGTATTTTACTGAAACCATCAATATATTGCTCATAGCAGCTACTTGTTAATATACCATTATCAAGGGAATTAAATTTATCTATATCATCTAAAATTACATAGTTTGAGATATGGTCGAGTAGATATAATGCAGCAGGTAGCTCTTTTATATTAAAGCTTTCTTTGCATAATGAGGTAAAATAATTGTATATATATTTTTCTTGATATACTTCGCTGAACTGCATATTGGCTTGCAAGTGTTTTTTTAGCACTCTTAGTTCTACAGGCTTATTAATTTTATGAGATATATACATATACATTAATAGATGGTCAGGCTTTTCTAAACTATCTAAACTACCATCTTTGTGCTTAAAAATTACATGGCTAGCTGTATCTTTATTGGCACTTAAACAATCTTCCATTATATAGAGGAAGTCATCTTGCTTCTTACTATCAGCAAGTATTATTAATTCAGAAGAGATGTATACTGGCTTATAGTTATCAAAACCCTCTAAGCCAAAGTTTACTATATCTTTATTTAAATTATTATCTTGTTCTGATTGATTTATTATTCTTTTCATATTGAGCCCAAACTTAGGTATACAAAGTTGATATGTACTATTTTCTTTATATATAAAAGCCCTAATGCTGCCTCCTAAATCATCCTTATCAAGAATATTATTTGAATCGTATTCCATTCTAGCAGTTAGTATATTATCTATATTTATTACTTGTTCTTTTTCATGTACGACCATGCTATTAGCGCTAACTATAACTACCTTTTCGGTGCGGTACTTTATTAATATAATTTCTTTAGAATTACTGTCTTTTTCACCAATCAAAAAGTTACTTGTTTTATCTAGAAATATACCTGATGTTGTTTCAATAGTATCATACATTCCTTTGATGTAAATGTTTTTTATCTTATCATGTATATATTCTATTTTTTCATCATCATGTAAGATAAAATAATGTAAACATTTGTCGCTTTTAAATATCCATTTATTATTTTCGTTTGCAATATGGTATCCATTATTAATCAGTGCTTTTACCAAACTGTGATTTTTAAACAAGTAAGTAGATAAAAATTCTCTTAGGTTAAATGAACTCCACGGCCCTTTACCAAATACGTCTAATAGTGTATGCGTACTGTCATTAAAAACCACTTCTATCCCATGTTCTTTTTCTGGTAAATACTGTATTTTTACTATATTTCTGTTACCTTTAAATAACTTATTTAGTTTTTTATACTTTATCTGCTCTACACTATTTTCTTCAAACATTCTTATTGACATGTCTGTCAAATAGCCAAGGGTGTTTTTTAATTGCTCGTGTCTTGCATTAACTAAATCACAAACATCAATACCAACTTCATCTAGATCAAATGTATTTGCTTGCACATATAGATAACAATACAATGTGTATACTTCAATATCTACGTCATATAACGAATAAGGTGCTTTTAGCATTAAGTAAGATTGTAAAAGATGTACTATTGCATAATTGACTCTGGCATTTTCAATCTTTATATATCTATCAAGCTGCTGTAATACTTTTTGGTCTAAATATATATTCGTGGCATCTCTGTTATCGCTTCTTAAGTGATCGTAATGTAGTGAGAGCGCATACAAGTAAAATGGTGCTTGTTCTGCAAATTCAGGGCTATTGTACAACTCTGATATTACTTCACAGCAGTTATCTGCAAATACTGACCCTAAGATGCCCTCATGATTAGCTATTATTGTTAGCAGATAGTTTTCTATTGCAAGAGAATCTGAATTTAGCTCTAGTGAATTTTTTATAGTTCCAAATATTAGGTGCTTAGATAGCCTTATAAAGTTTGTTAGTGCATCTGCTGACATACTTCTAACAGTTGTAAGTAATCTTTCAGGTATTCTATCATTGCTAGTTGTGTTGAACTCACCTCTCTTTTTGCCCTCAATATCACCATTTTGCGCTTTAATAAAATCTATTGAAAGAGTACTCGCATCTTCGCTAGAAAAAAGTATATCTGCATTATCATCATGGTAACTTTCAGTATATTTAAGTAGTTCTCCGCCACCGTATTCCTGTATATAATAAATTGGACTCAATGTAGAATTGTTCTCACCATACAGCGTAGTATTAATAGCTATACGCGCTGCATCTAGGCTTGAGTAAAATGATAAACAATCAGATGTATATGGGTAGTTCGGATCTTTATCATCGAATGCTAAATAATACTTTTGTGTATCAATATAGTAAGAAAAACTTTTCGCTGTAAAACCTGAATTATTAGAATAACCATTAGTTAAAATTAAACCTCTTAATTCGTAATGTAATAAATAAATTCTCTCTAGTGTCTCGAACGCAACATTTTTGGTACATTTTATAGGACTAAGTTTATTAGGCACTTCAAATGAAATACTAAATAACTTTTCCTTCATTTCATCTGTAAGCAGCTCTTTATCTGTTAAGCCACTGGTTTTATCAGATATAATAGATTGAAAATGTTTCATTTTTCTTTCTAACTCATGAATGATGACTTGCTTAGACATTGCACTGAGTGTCCATTTTACAGAAATAATTAGTTCTAATGATTTATTATAAATCCTTAACAGCTTTAAGCCTTGATTTTTTATGCGTATCGAGAAAGCGTTATAATACCCATTTAAAACAATTAGACTATTAACTATAGTTACTAGCTTATGCGACCATCCCTGTGAATCATTATGCCAAATAATATGTATTTTACTTTTATTTAACGATGTTAGTTGGTTAATTGCTTCTATTAATTCACTTATAATACTAGCGTGATTCTTCATCTCATCGTAATCAAGGTCCCCGCATATGCGCTTTGACTCTCTATCAAGTAAGAATATTATATTTTTTACTAAGTATTCTTCTATGATGTTGATAGACATAATATCTGTACTAGTCCCTTTTACATAATGATTACCCGAGTGAGAGTACCATGCTTCTTTGATATACGAAGAGATATCTTCTAGATTGTTAATACAGGTTTCATCTGTAATCTCATTATTACTAACTAAATTAGGTGCAGTTCTTTTGATGATGGTGTTTCTTTTATCTTTTAGTTTATTATATATATCAGTAAATCCGAACTCTGATGACTTAATCAGGTTGTTTTCGTATGTTAAGCCTGTATAGGTCAGTTTGTCTTTTGATATTTTACTATAGAATTCAGTCAGTCTCGTCTGAAGAATTTTAGCTGACTCGCTATAGAAAATTCGTTTTGTTTGTATCGTATTTAGTAAACCTAGCGTGATATCTTGTAAGTGTATGAGTACGTTATCATCTTTGATCTCTCCTAGATTTAATTTTTCTAACGCCATAATTTTTAGAATTATTTTAAGCTTTTTAAATTCGTCGATATTATCCAATACATACATAAATAGCGCTAGTAAACTTTTAGCAGTACAGGTTCCTGATGCTTGCATTTTCATATCTTCAAACTTTACAACATTAACTACTTTAAAATCAGTGTATTTCATTAGAGTGGTCACTATATGTTGGTAAAGATCTACTATTTTATTATTGAGCCATTTATCTTCTTTATCGTGTAAGCATTGATCAACATCACTTTTGATAGAATCATAATCACCTTGTACTTCTATTTTAAAAAAAGGGTTTTGCTGATGTTTAAAACTACTCCTGGGCAATTCAGCATTTCTGGTATTAATATTATGATAGCCTGAGCCGTCGCCACGATTAGATATTACTACTTCTACTTTTTTATCTTTTTCGTAGTCATCTACTTTTCTGATTAGCAAGCCCATAGCATGCTTTTGAAATGACATAACTCTGATAATCTCATTATCTAGACAGCTTATTAACTTTTGACTATTATCTTTGAAGTCTCTACACCAATCTTCATCAGATTTTGTAATTTCTTCTAATAAGTTATACACATAATAAACCATTCCTGCACTCTGAAAGCCTTCGTATTGTGTTCCAGCAATAAAACTATCTCCTGCAAGTTGTAGGAAAGCTCTTGCGTCGTTAAAAAAGCTAATTTCTTCCTGGTTTTCATGCTCTGTTTTATGATTCTTAGGTGCTGTTGTTATTGGCATAATAGTAGTATGTGAGTTTCAATATTCAGTTATTTTAGCTCTAGTTTAGACAACTTTCAATATAAATACATATTGCATAAGCTAATACTATCCATATAACAACCTATTAATTATTCATATAAAAACATAAATATTCTTACATTTTTATAGAATCATGGTTTGAGAAATCATTATTAATATGTTAGTGTTTTTTTATTCATAGGACTTTTTTTATATGCCAAAATCGGATAAACGTTTTGAGTCAGACTCTCTTGGTAGTGTTGAGATTGATGGTAATGCTTTGTGGGGCGCACAGACACAAAGATCTATTCATAATTTTGCTATTGGTAACGAGCGTATGCATCCTAGGATTATACACGCATATGCCCTGGTTAAAAAAGCCTCTGCGAAGGTAAATCGTGATTGCTCATTATTAACACCTGAACAGTATCGTCTAATTTCTCATGCTGCCGATGCAGTGTTGTCTGGCAAGCTTTATGATGCTTTTCCTCTTAGTATTTGGCAAACTGGTAGCGGCACACAGACTAATATGAATGTTAATGAAGTGATTGCTAATATCGCAAATCATCGTGCGGGGTCTTCTCTTGGTAGTAAAACTCCGATTCACCCTAATGATCATGTTAATCTATCACAATCATCAAATGATACTTTCCCAAGCGCTATGCATATTGCGTTTGTTATGCACATACATCAACAATTTCGTCCCATACTTTGTCAGTTTATTGAGCAGCTGGATGAGAAGCGCCAAAAATTCGCTGCTGTTGTTAAGATTGGCCGTACACATTTGCAAGATGCAGTCCCGCTAACTCTTGGTGATGTGTTCTCTGGTTATCAAGAGCAGCTGCAGCTTTGCCTAGAGCAACTAGATGACATACTGCCTATGCTTACTCAAATTGCTCTTGGTGGCACTGCAGTTGGCACTGGGCTTAATGCTCCTGTTACTTTTGCTACTGATGTTGCGGCTGAGCTGACAAAACTTACTGCTATCTCTTTTGCTAGTGCTAAGAATAAATTTCAGGCGCTTAGTGCCCATAATGCAGCTATTGCTCTTAGTGGGTGCCTGAAAAATGTCGCTAGTAGTTTGTATAAGATTGCTAATGATATACGTATGTTAGGCTCTGGTCCTCGTTGTGGTATTGGCGAGCTTATTTTGCCAAAAAATGAACCTGGCTCTTCTATCATGCCTGGCAAGGTTAATCCTACACAGTGTGAAGCTTTATGTATGGTTGCTATTCAAGTATTCGCTTGTGATCATGCGATATGTTTTGCAAGTTCTCAAGGTCATTTTGAGCTGAATGTTAATAAGCCTGTAATTGCTCATAATACTCTGCAAGCACTTGATTTGCTCTCTGATGCTATGCAAAGCTTTAACGCTCATTGTTTAGTCGGTCTCCAAGCGAATAATAATACTATTGCGCAACATTTGTCTAACTCACTTATGTTAGTTACCGCACTGACACCGGTTATTGGCTATGACAAAGCTAGTGAGATTGCACTTAAGGCACATAATGAGGGTAGCAGTCTTCGCGAAGCTTGTTTAGCACTTGATTATCTCTCAGCAGATGCTTTTGATGCAGCTGTGCAACCGTCTCTTATGGTTAGACCAAAGTCCTAGCAAATAAGCTGCTTATTTTAGTAGGTAAAATCCACTTTGTAACCTGCATATTTTCTTATATTAATAACACCTGTACTAAGTATTAAATACTGCCCTTTTATACCGATGAGCTTGCCATGTATACTTGGATTTTTCTCTGGATTATGCGATGTTATTTTACTGGGGTATTCTAGTATTGGGTATTGTATTGTCTCTTGCTGTTGTTCATTAAAAATGATTTTTGGTATTTGTTCCTGCCACTGAGGTTGCATTGATATATATTTGCTCAGATCGGTTGCTTGTATGATTTTTTCTGCGTACTCATGTAGATTTATTGCTTGTGCTTGCTGAGTTAACATTTTTCGCCAATTGGTTTTATCTGCCATATGTTTACTAAGCATCACCTCAATCATTCCTGCATGAAGCCGACTTTGGGTACTGATTATAGGCAGTGCCGTACTAGCACCCTGATCATGCCAGCGTGTCGGTAAATTTACTTTTCTAGTCACGCCTACTTTCACATTAGATGTTTGTGATAGATATACTATATGTGCCTGCATACAATGATCTAATCCCCATTGTGGCTCGCGGCATGTACCTGCAGCAAAATGACATAATTCTGGTTTTATAATACAGCTATCACAGCGTGCAAGCTTTTTAAAACATGGATAACAATAGCCTTGATTAAAAGACTTTGTTATCTTTCTTTTACAATATACACAGTTGATTTCATTGGTAAATTGCAGCACTATTTCTTTACCAAGTAATTCATTAAGACATAAACTAGCATCATGCTCAAAAGTCAAATAGTAGCGTATTGGACTGTCTGCCTTAGTTAGCATTTTTCTTAAAAATCCAGTTTGCATCTGATTCCCAGGTTTTCTTTTTTTATTTTAGCACGCTTTGCACTTATTATATAGTCAGTTGTTATGTGCCTGCTATTAATAAGGTTTACGCATATTTGTTAATGTATACACTAAGGTAAGAAAATGATGATCAAGCTCTTGGTATATATTCTCATCCGTACCAATCTGCGTTTTATTCTCTGATATGCTTCTGTATGCTGTTTTGCCAACTTGTACAAAGTAACTTTTTGGCACCATTAGCTTTTCGTGCTTTTCAGGGAAAAACCCTGCCATCAGTAGACAGTTATCTCCTGTTTTTTTTAGTAATAGACTTCTCTCAACTGGTGGTAGATGAACTGCTTTTAGCAAGTCATATCCTAATGTTTGTTCGCCTATGTCTGCCTGCGTTTGGTAATGACTAATTGTTAAAACAAGATACTGCTTCATAAGTGGTGATAAATGAATATTATTTTTATTACAGGTATCATCCAGTATTTCACGCCATATAATATTGATATTATCCATAAATTAACACCACTAATATTCATCGATACAGTTATAGCATATTTCTTATTAACGTTTGGATTTTTTATCTTTACCCTCGCATTTGCTAATAAAAAGCTCTTGTTAAACCCATCTCTATTGTTTATATTATTTAAAAGACTTTTTGGAGATCATAGTGAGAAAATACATACTAACCGGTACTTTTGTTTTGCACGTATTATTGTTACTAACATCACAAACCGCTTATTCTATGCGTAATTTTCAAGCCAGTTACTATCAGACATCTTCTCTTGATAAAGCCAGCAACTTTCCCTTACCCATCTATAAAGAACCTGATCTTAAATCTAAAACTGTTGGTGATATAGCAATTACAGAAAACTTTAGTGTTGAAAGATCACAGTGGGTTCAAGTTGTATCAGCTGATGGCAAAACAAAAGGCTGGGCAAGGGATGAAGATATTCAAAAACATGTTGATAGCGCTTGGAGTCAATCCTATGTTGTACAATTCGACGGTGATAACCATAAATATACTGTAAAGAAAATCAGTCCTGCTCAGCAGAAAATACGCTATGAAAAAGCTGCTAAGAATGCAAGGCGGATGTGGGATCGCCAGCGCAAACTACTTGAAGAAATACTAATAGGCCCAATGTATGATGTTGACGAGAATGATGAGAGTGGTGAGAGTACAACTGAAAATGCTCAATTAAAAGCCCAAATAGATTCACTTAACAAGAAAATGGCGGCTATAGAGAAAAAACAAAAGTAGAAGCAGCCTTATAAGACTACTTCTAGAATGCTTTTATTATGATATACTGCAACCTGCCTCTGTTTTACATTGCGAATCTTGTAGTAAATCCTGCCCTTGCTTAGCTATTGCTAACCCTTCTTTGTAGTATATGCTAGTGTGACTGATGTTATTAGCCATTGCTATTGACTGTCTTACCAATTCATGACTGTCTAACTCATACTGCTTGGCACACTTAATATAGTATTTAGCCATAATCAGAAAATGTTTAGAGCTGTAGGTTCTGATATCAGACAACTGGTTTATATCTTTATTTTGATTAAGGTCGGTCACTATCTGTAATGCAAGACTTAATTCACAATCTTTTTTACCACAGTCAAAAAAGCCTAGTCCTTTGGTATTATCTATTAACGCTTCTGCATATAGATAAGAACAAAATTCATCATGAGGAAATTGTATGAGTATAGTAGATAAATTCTCTATTACTTGCTCATGCTTACCAAGAGCAATAAGAATTTCTGCTTTTTTCGCTTCAAGTGCCAGATAAATATCATCAGTATTTATACATTTTTTTTCAATATTTTCATATAATTCTTTTAGCTTCTCAGTATTTTTCTCACTTATTGCAACAGCTATATCGTCGTAGTCCTTAATACTTAATCCTGGTCTGTTTTGTTGCATTGATTGTTCCTCAATTTGTTTCATACACTCATTTAAATCTTTTTTGCCAACACCATAGGGAACATCTTCTAAAGATAAGCTGATGTGATGAAATGATTTTGACCTATTTTTTAAATTTATATAATTTTGATTAGATGGATTGCCTCTAGCTAAAGCTCTTAAATCTCTGCATAATTCTATATCTGGATATGCAACTGCAAATGTAACTGGCAACTGCTGTATCCCGTCTTCGAAAATATGTGCTACTGCTGTTGGACTGGCTGTATTTCTCTCTATTGCTTTTCTTCCAAGAAAAGAATACGGATTGGAATCTATAAAATTTATTGTTGTTTTCATATTATTTATTTAAATTTTCACGTATTTAATTTTAATATTTTTCTTGTTAATTGTCAATATATTACTAGATTAAGAACTTATTAAAATAAATATTGTTATTTATGTCTTACTTCTTGACTGACTCTAAAAAATTGATACAATAATTAAGATTTTCAATACTTTAATATTATGCAATACGCCTGGATTATGCTTTTACTTGCTGGCTTTTTTGAAATATTTATGGCTCTTGGCTTGAAATTTAATGAAGGCTTTACCAATCTTTGGCCAAGTTTAGCTACTGTTTTTTTTGGCGTCCTAAGCTTTTACAGCTTATCTCAAGCTATACAAACTCTACCTATTGGCACTGCATATGCTGTATGGACAGGTATTGGTGCAGCAGGAACTGCAGTAATCGGCATATACTTTTTTGGTGATAGTGCCAGCATTCTCAGAATTGGCTGTCTAGGCTTAATCATCCTTGGTGTTTCAGGTCTAAAATTTCTCTAAAACTTGCTAGTCTTGTAGTAATGACCAAGCGCTGTATCCTCCTTTTAAATTGTAGGCATTAGCATAACCCATATCATTAAATGTTTTTGTCGCTAAAGCGCTCTGACCACCTTTGTTACAATAAATAATATATTTTCTATTTTTATCTCTGGTAATTTCTTTAATCTCAAGTGGGCTACCATCTGATATATAGAACTCTAGCATACCTCTGTCTAGACTTTTTGCACCCGGTATATGGCCTGCTTCATATCCTTGTTTACTGCGTACATCAATAAACATAATATTGTTTTCATCTAGTAATGTCTTTACCTGCTCTGGCTCAACATGCTTGATTAATTCGTTAACTTGCATAAGCTTATTAAACTCCATACTTTCACCTCACTAAAAAATTATTACGCCCAACAAATAAGTTACCATTAATATTCTATTTCCTTCTTATTATCTGTGCAAGCTGTGGCAGCTATTTATCTAGAATGTTGTTATTTAGGATTAATATACCTGCCTAAGCAGGTATTACTAAATATCTTTACTGATAACAAAGAAAATCTACTTGCACATGGATTGGCAACAGGCTAGAGTTAGATGATCTTAAAAGCTATTTTAATCATGTTGCCCACTTTTTTAAGTTTTTGTTTTGGCTTGGCTTTGCTGTTAATCGGCAGCCACTACCTTGTGTGTGCATCAGTTAGTATAGCAAAAAACTATAATATCTCTCCTTTTATTGTAGGTACATTTCTTATTGGTTTTGGCACATCAATACCAGAGTTTTTAGTCTCTGCTAATGCACTGTGGCATGGGTCAGTTGATTTATGTATAGGTAATGCATTAGGTTCCTACATAAGTAATATTGGGATGGTCCTAGGCTTTTCAGCACTAATACGTCCTATTGCTATACCGATGAATGTTCTACAACAGGAGCTTCCTTTACTGTTTATTGCATTACTTATCACTATTTTTTTGGTTTTAGATGGGCATTTATCTGTGCCAGATAGTTGTATTTTATTAGCACTTTTTGTCATATTTAGTATTGTTAGTGTAACAAGCAGCACTGCAGATAATACTACAAGCCATCAAGATAGTAGTAATAGTAGTGTTTGGTGGACTTTTTTTCAATTTATATTCTTTTTATCCTTGCTATTAATTGGCTCTGATATGCTAGTGGTTTCTGCACAGAGCATTGCCAAAAGTATGGGACTTAGCGAATTAGTTATTGGCTTGAGTATGGTCGCTGTTGGCACTAGCCTGCCTGAGCTTGCTACGGCTTTGATGAGTTTAGCTCATAAAGAAGATGAGCTTTGCGTGGGTAATATTATTGGTTCTAATATATTTTGTTTACTTGGCATATTACCTTTGCCTGCTATTGCTACTCTTGAATCAATAGGTACTGAAAATTTATGGCGTGAATTCTCAGTAATGGTTGTCATGACCATGCTCTTCTGGCTGTTTGCCGCAAAGTTTGATGAACACAAACAAATTAATAGAATTGAAGGATCTGTGTTATTACTATCATTTATTGTTTATTTAGCTACTCTTTTCAGCTGATGATAAAATTCTTTAAGGCCTGTGTAATTTTCTTTGGCATGAAGATTGATGTCTGCTGACTTTGCTATTGCGTATTTTCTCATGTTTGGTTTTTCTAGAACTCACCCGCTTACGCCATCTTGTGAATGCTTTATCACTCATTTTTTTACGCATAAGCACTATGACTGCACTCTCATTAATACCAAATTGTGCTTGTATAGCCTCAAATGGTGTACGATCTTCCCAGGCCATTTCTATTATTCTATCAATATCTTCTGGTAAAATATCTATCGATTTTTCGTTCATAATACTGGTCTTTACCCTGTGTTTGCATGATGCAAATTTAATCATCATAATACAATAACTAATCCTTATAAGCTAGCATGTCTTCTTATCATAAAGACGTATGTATGCCAGTAAATAAAAATATTTACTCTGACATAGCCATACTATTTTTGTATTCTAAGAAGTAATCAAGCCAACTTAATAACATTATTCCCAACCACCATAATTGATAAGCATTACAAAAATAAATAGCACTCTTACTATAGACAAAACTCATATTATTCAACATAGCGAATACAATCCATAACATACTTGCAGCTAAGGTCCATTTACCACTGTCTAAGGCTTGTACGTTAGTATGGCCTAGAACAATTCTGTGCAATTGCATAGCAGCGATACTAGTATATCGTAGCAATACTAGCATGATAATATATACATCTAAGCCAAGCTTCTCTGATAGGAGCACAAATATAGCTGCTAAGAATATGGCGTCCGCACAGGGATCTAAACGTCTACCAAATTCTGTTTCAGAGTTTAACCAACGCGCCGCTAGACCATCAAAAAAATCTGTTATTGCAGCTAAAATAGTCACCAAAATTACACCTGATGACTGAAGGTAGTCGTAGCCTAAAAAAAACACTATCAAAGCTAAGAGTATTCTTGATAGAGAAATTATATTTGGCATATGCTGAAGCAATACTTTTGACATATTAATTTAATTGAAAATATTACTTATTATAATGAATATCTAGCGATGTGTATGTAAGAATTATACACTATTTAGTCAATTACGTAGACATGTAATTTTTTTAACGATACCATAAATTAAGTTTTACTGTATTGCTTATGGCTAAAGATTTTATTACCTATTCAGCTCATCCGGACTTTTGTAAAAAATTTAGTGAAGTATTATACGACACAGAGGGAAATTTTTTTAATTCTGATGAGATACAATCGGCAAATGTTATCTCTGAAACAGCTCGTGGTAGCAGTATAGCTCTAGACACTGAATTTCCTGGCGCTAAGGTCAAAATGCAAACTTTTATTAATGCCATGCATCGATTATCATTACCCAGTGATATGTCTAGTGGCTGTATGGTTCGTCAACATATACCCTACTACCCTAATATCAGCGCACAAACTGATAAGCGCCCCTATATGTGGTATGCCTACCCTATTTATTCCTTACGCAGTGGTAGTGATCTTAACCCTGTTTGGAACAATGACAGAATGCCAAGATATTTTATTAATAAAAACGATACCATTGTTGAAATTACGCATACTGATAATGAAAAGCTCATCAATATTGTTGATAATTTGTATCGTAAAATTGTTTGTGAGTATTATAACAGCAGTGAAATAGGCACTTTTGTTAACAGCTCTCTGACAAGTATCACACAGCCTGCTTTAGTTGCTACCTATGAATCGTTGCATGATCGTATAGTTACAGAACTAGACTTAAATTATCCTAACCATCCCTTTGTTGGTATAAAGCCCATTATGCAATTTGAGGGCTTATGTTGTCGGGCAAAAAATTCACAGAAACTAGAACTTCTTGAACACACTATTACTACTCAGGCTGATGCAGCTATTTGCTTCTCACAAAGAAATAAAGCATATACAGCTGCTGATGATAGTTTATATGAGAGGATTAGAAGTGCTGCTTCACGTTTGTATCACAAGCTGGCTAAGCATTTTGCTTTGGCTGCTAAAAAATTAATTCCAAGTATATATGCTGATCCAACTATTAAGAATCTTAAAAATAGTGTTGAAGGCTATGATGAGCGTAACGAGACTGAGACTAAAACTTTCACATCCTGGTTTAGTAAATTTATACAAAAATCGGATAATTGTGCATACAGCTCTTCTGCCTGTAGTCAATCACTTTATAGTCACTATTTACGCCTTGGTTTGGGTGCAGTGCTGTTACTGGCTTTAATAGTATGTGCACTTTATTTGATGAACACAAATCCACATCTACATATACAGACTTTAAGCACAGCTGCATCTGTTGCTATTTTGTCTATGTTCTTTATTTATAATAATTGCTTACATACTCTTAAGTCTCTGCCAAAACTTGGTACTAAACATGAGGACTACCTGCATTCGGATGCATTGGAACAACCCAAGAGAACTTTTTGGCAACAACTTTTCCCCAAATCAACAATCAATTACAGCCAAGTAAGCCATCATAGCCCTGAAAGATAGCTATCTACTATTGACATAATCATCTACACGTTTTAAGTTGATAATATACTTAGCAGGAGATGATCATGGTGCAGCAAATTCTTGCAATTGGCATAATAGATATGGTGATTCTGGGTCTTAAGTTAATGACTGCTAATATGATATGCAACGCTATATTCGCATCGGTATTTTTCCTGCTTATGCAGGCTACATCCCAGCTATATTAGTTTATTGCTTATTTTCAGGATCAATATTAAATATTAGCTTATTATCCTTCACTGCTACCGTAATGGTACTCTTTGGTGCTGCCTGTGCAGAAAGTAATATTTTTGCCAGCTCATTTTCAACGTAGCGCTTAATTGCTCTTTTAAGTGGTCGTGCTCCATAGGCAGGATCATAGCCTTTCTCTAAGAGCCACTCTTTAGCTTGCTGAGATATCTTGCAATTTAGCTGCTGCGCTTCTAGTCTTTGCATAAGATCTTGCAACCTTAAATCTAATATACTCAGTAATTGCTCTTTTTCTAGGCTTGCAAAAACAATAAAGTCATCGACACGGTTAATAAACTCTGGCTTAAAATGCTTACGGACTTCATCCATCACACTGGCATGTATTATTTCACTATCCTCTCCTTGTAAATCTTGTATTTGTTGCGAGCCTAGATTTGAAGTCATGACTAATATACTTTGTCTAAAATCGACTGTTCTTCCTTGGCTATCTGTTAAACGGCCATCTTCAAGAACTTGTAGTAATAAATTGAAAACATCTGAGTGCGCTTTTTCTACTTCATCAAGTAGTATAACACTGTAAGGTTTTCGTCTCACCTGCTCAGTGAGATAACCTCCTTCTTCATAGCCTACATAACCTGGAGGCGCACCAATCAATCTGGCTACTGCATGTTTTTCCATATATTCTGACATATCTATACGAATCATATTATGCTCGTCATTAAATAGCACTTTGGCTAGAGTTCGACATAGCTCAGTTTTACCAACTCCAGTTGGTCCTAAAAATAAAAACGAACCTACAGGCCTTTGTGGATCTGCAAGACCAGATCTAGAACGCTGTACAGCCTCAGCTACCAACTGGCATGCTCTATCTTGACCGATAACCGACTGCTGTAATAAATCTTTTAGTTTTAGTAACTGTGCCCGTTCGCTACTGAGCATTTTTTCAACAGGTATGCCAGTCCATTTAGCTACTACGCTTGCAATTTCTTCTTCTGTGACTTGGCTTTTTAATAATCTGGCTTGTTCTTTTTTCTCATCCTGCTCTTCGCTGTTAAGTTTTACAATCTTTTTTTCAAGATCTGGTATTTTTCCATATTGTAGTTCTGACATCTTTGAAAAATCTCCAGCTCTTCTAGCCGCTTCATATTCTACTCTAGCATTATCAAGCTCTGCTTTAATGGATTGTACGCCCTGAATACTTGCTTTTTCAGCTTGCCATATATCTTCTAAATCCTGATAGTCCTTTTGTGTAGTGCTAATCTGTTGCTCTAATATTTCTAAACGCTTTTGTGCAGCTTGGTCATCTTCTTTTTTTAATGCTGTTTGCTCCATTTTCATCTGCATTAACTTTCTATGCAAATCATCCATTTCTTCAGGCATAGAATCCATCTCAGTACGAATCCTACTTGCTGCTTCATCTATTAAATCAATGGCTTTATCAGGAAGCTGTCTATCTTGTATGTAACGCATAGATAATTGTGTTGCGGCAATTATCGCTGAATCTGTAATCGTAACAGCATGGTGTAACTCATAACGCTCCTTAAGACCACGCAGTATCGCTATAGTATCCAATTCACTTGGCTGATCGACTATAATTTTTTGAAATCTTCTCTCTAAGGCTGCATCTTTTTCAATATACTTTCTATACTCATCTAATGTTGTTGCTCCAATGCAGTGTAATTCACCTCTAGCCAATGCTGGTTTTAGCATATTGCCTGCATCCATTGCACCATCTGCCTTACCTGCACCAACTAAGGTATGCATCTCATCAATAAATAAAATAACTTGACCATTTTCTTTTTTAATATCTTTTAATACTGCTTTTAGCCTTTCTTCAAAATCACCTCTGTAACGAGCACCTGCAAGTAGAGCAGCTAAATCTAACGCTCGTAGAGATTTGCCTTTTAGCCCTTCCGGTACTTCGTTATTTACAATACGCTGCGCTAAACCTTCAGCAATAGCTGTTTTTCCAACGCCAGGTGCGCCTATAAGCACCGGATTATTCTTAGTTCTTCTTGCAAGCACTTGAATGGTTCTTCTTATTTCACTATCTCTTCCAATAACAGGATCAAGTTTGCCTTTTTCTGCTTCAGCGGTTAAGTCAAATGTATACATCTCAAGCGCTGACTCACTTGCATCGTCTCTTGCTGAGTCTATATTTTTACCCTTTCTAGTTTTTTCAATTGCCTGTGTTAACGTTGTTAAAGTCACACCTGCCGTTTTTAAAGCACCAGCAGGCTCTTGGCTACCTTCTACTATAGCCTGTATAAAGAGATCACTTGAAATATATGCGTCACCTCTTTTTTGTGATAGCTGGTCTGCACGATTTAAATTTTTTTGCAGGCTACGGGATATATTTATTTCGCCATCGCTTTGCTTCATGGTCGCCATGTTTTGCATCAGCTGATTTAACCCTAACTCAACTGTATTGATGTTAGCACCTGCTTGTATTAGTAACGGCTTGGTACTACCATCAGACTGCTTTAATAGTGTTACAAGTACGTGTACAGGTTCAATAGCGGTATGCTCTTTACCAAGAGCTAACGACTGCGCATCGACAATTGCTTTTCTAAACTGTGTAGTTAATTTTTCAATATTCACCCTTACTCCCGTGTTCTATTTAATTATGATTTTGTTGTTAAATGAAAAATTTCAAGTGTATTGTATTAATTTCTTCTTAATTATTTATGTTATACAACTTTCATACCCATGATTTTGTATTTATTATTACTGACCTACTGCTAGTTTTGTTTTCGTTGCTATATTGATACGTGTACCGCTTAGCAGCAAGCCTGCACAACCTAAGCATATACAGAGGTCAGCCAAATTAAATATGGTTGGCCATTGCCACCCATGATAAGATAAATGAATGTAATCAATTACTGCACTATAATAGAGCCTATCAATTAGGTTACTGCCTCCACCTGATATTAATAGTGCTGTTGATAATTGCTGTGTGGTGTTTTTGTATACTTGTTGGTTTATGCCCAGGGCGTACACGAGAGCTATATTGATACATGCCGCCAATAAAGTAATACTTTTCACTACATCTTGCCCCATATTTGCTAATAGGCTAAAAGCTACTCCACTATTATATGTCATTACAATATAAATGCCTGGCATCACATTAATACTTGCGTTAGGTGAGAGCTGACTCACAACCCATGCTTTAATGAGCTGGTCAACTAACACTAAAAATATGATTAGCGGAAGCCATATTACATAGTTTGTGAGGTTTATACGCGGCATAGTATGATCATGTTTGCTATTTGTATTCTATATTAAATTAATCTGGTCTACAACAGCGCCCTATGTTATATTTTTCCCAATTTAAATATTTAGGTGAAATATTGTTAGACACTGTAACAAAAGCACAAAGTACTTGGGTGGAATTTATATTATCTGTTGGTGGCGCGTATAGGAACGGCGAAGATTATCGCTCACTTGCTAGCGATTATATTGACCAACTGTATGCTTTTGATAATACTGAGAATGCGGTTATCTTCAAGCCTACTTTCGCAAAAGAACCTTCTTTTAGAACGACTAAATCCACCGCGCTTGATTACTTTATTGGACGAGAGGATAGTAATGATCAAGCTTTTGCACTACAACCTTGGTCTTCTATTGTTTTTGATAATCAACATACGTCTATTCATGCAGAGATATCGCTTGTAGCTGGACAATACCATTTTTATCATCCTAGCGCGGCAGCAGTTCATGCTGATTATACTTTTGGTTATATCAACAGCTCTTCTGGATTAAAGATAGTGCTGCAGCATTCTTCCGTGGTTGTTGTCTAGAGCTTATCTAAAATATCTTCTTATAGCTAATATAGTGTCTCAATATATTGATGTACTCTCTAGCATACTTAATTAACTATATCTTGCTTTAGGCCCGCAAGTTGCTTTACTCAAGCGCTGATAATGTGATATTATTGTTTTTTTATTATATTTTTCATAACATTTGAGATAGCTATGGTAGATAATATTGATCACACAGATGCAGATAACGACCAGTTTGTTTCCATGGAGCATGAGGTTCTTGAGTTTTGGCGCAGCCATGATGTTTTTAGAAAAGTACAGCAACAGCACATTGGTGATCCTTGCTATTGGTATTACGACGGCCCACCTTTTGCTACAGGCCTACCTCATCATGGCCATCTACTTGCCTCAACTGTTAAAGACATAATTCCCCGTTATTTTGAAATGAAAGGTCATAAAGTCCCCAGGTATTTTGGCTGGGACTGCCACGGGGTTCCTATTGAACACGCAATAGATAAAGACCTAGGCCTCAGTACTCAGGAAGCAGTACAGAAGCTTGGGCTCGCTGGGTATAATAATGCCTGTAGAGGTATTGTTGATCGCTACAGTCAGCAGTGGGAGTCGACTATAACACGTATTGGTCGCTGGGTTGACTTTGATGATTGCTATAAAACTATGGACACTGATTATATGGAGTCTGTATGGTGGGCTGTGGCTAAACTATGGGATAAAGGCCTTATTTATCAGGGTGTGAAAGTTATGCCCTATTCAACAGCTCTCAATACCAGCTTATCTAACTTTGAGGCAAGCTCTAATTATCAATCTGTGCAAAATCCTGCTATTACCGTACTTATTCATGTACCTAAGCTGGATGCCTACTTGGCAATTTGGACCACCACTCCTTGGACATTACCTGCAAATTTAGCGGTATGTGTTGGGCCTTATACTTATATAAAAGTCTATGATAGCGATAAAGATAAATATATCATTATTGCTGAGGATTGTTTTGCAAGATTTTCGAAAGATAATAATCTGAGTATTGTCGAGCAGATAGATGCTGCTACTTTGGTTGGCCAAAGCTACACGCCACTATTTGACTACTTTAGCGACCATTCTAGTAAAAACAGCTTTACTATTTTACTTGATGATTACGTCACTACTGCAGATGGCACCGGTGTTGTACACATGGCACCAGCACATGGTGAAGATGATTTTCGTGTCTGTGCAAAGCACGACATATCACCTGTATGCCCTCTTGATCTGGATGGTAAATTTACTGATGTAGCACCAGACTTTACAGGTCAATACTTGAAGGATGCTGATAAAGCTATCATTTCAAATCTGAAGCAACGTGAGCATATTTATAAACAAGATGTAATTGTTCATAATTATCCTTTCTGCCCAAGATCAGATACGCCCCTTATTTATTTAAGCCAGCCTTCTTGGTTTGTGCGCGTTACTGAAGTTAAAGATACTCTGCTTGCTCATAATAATACCATTAACTGGTTACCTGAGCATATAAAACACGGGCGTTTTGGTAAATGGTTAGAGAATGCTAAAGATTGGGCTATTTCGAGAAATCGCTATTGGGGCACTCCTATTCCAATCTGGATTAATGATAGCACTGATAAGCGTATCTGTATTGATTCTATTGCTAGTTTAGAAAAACTATGTGGTCAGAAAATCTCAGACTTACACCGTGAGCATATAGATAATATTACTTTCAGTATTGCCGGTGAGCCAGGTGTTTATAAACGTATTCCTGAAGTACTAGACTGCTGGTTTGAATCAGGTTCTATGCCATTTGCGCAAATGCATTATCCATTCGAAAACAAAGAGTCTTTTGAAGCAGTTTTCCCGGCTGATTTTATCTCTGAAGGTATTGATCAAACCAGAGGATGGTTCTATACGCTTACTATTTTATCGGCTTGTCTTTTCGATAGACCTGCATTTAAAAATGCAACAGTTAACGGTATTATCGTTGCGCAAGATGGTAAAAAAATGTCTAAGCGCCTTAAAAACTATACGCCTCCCGATATACTACTGGAAAAACATGGCGCAGATGCTTTAAGACTTTATCTTATCCATTCTAATTTAGTTCGAGCTGAGGAAATGCGCTTTTGTGATGATGGCGTTATCGATATGCGCAGAAGAATACTGCTGCCTTGGTTTAATGCATATAAGTTTTTTTCTACTTATAGTGGCATAGACGGCTGGCAACCAGGTGAGCAAATGCCAGTATATGAGAATGTACTTGATCAGTGGATTACCTCCCGCCTACACACACTGGTAAGCCAAGTTAATGCACAGATGCAAGCCTACGCATTACATGGCATTGTTCATTCCATCTGTCACTTTTTAGATGACTTAACTAATACTTATATTCGCCTAAATCGATGCCGCTTCTGGGCAGAAGGTATGGAAAAAAGATAAGCAGCTTGCTTATCAGTGTTTATTTGAAATTCTACTAACATTTGGCAAACTCATGGCACCCTTCACGCCATTCTTGAGCGAGAGTATACATCAAAAAATGCGCTCTAATCTGTTGAAGAATAATAATACACACCCTCTATCTGTACACATGTACAGCTATCCTGAATCAAGCAGTAAGTCACAGCAGCTAGAACTTGAGTCTGCAGTCAAAGTTATGCAGTCTGTTCTTATACTTGCTCGCTGTCAACGTAATGATAACAAAATAAAAATCAAGATACCACTAAGGTCTCTTACTATCATTCATAGCGATACAACTTTGCTTAGCTCCTTAAAGCCTCTGGCTGCCACCATCCAAAGAGAACTTAATGTAAAGGAAATACTCTATGATACTGATGACACAAAATATATAAAAATCCATGCCAAACTGAACGCACCTAAGCTTGGTAAAAAACTTGGTAAAGACTTTCCAAAATATCAGCAACTCGTTCAGCAATTATCAACCGCTGCATTAAAAGACTTTGAATCAAAAGGCTCTTTGACGCTTGATAGCATAACTTTTAGAACTGATGATATTCTAATTTTCAGAGATGCACTTGAGGATAGCTGCGCATCTTCCAATCAAGATATTACCATCGCGCTTGACCTAAATTTAGATGAGCAACTCATTGCTGAAGGCGTAGCTAGAGAGATGATAAACAGAATACAAAAATTAAGAAAAAGCCTAGACTTTGAAGTGGATAATCGTATTAAAGTTTGCATAGATTGCGAACAAACATTACAACATATCCTCACACCTCATATTCCCTTGATACAAAGAGAAACACTAACTAAAGACTTGGTTTTTTGCCAGCTGGTAGATGAGAATATTATTAATATTGATACCCATAAAGCTCAGATACATCTAGAAGTTATTACAGAATAAAGATCTCATTGCAATTGAAAACGTGCTGTGCTAGCATTTCATTAGCTTATATAGAGGGTTAGAGCATGAAACAAAGTAAACCTGCTGGTTCTGTAGATACTAAAAAACTTAACACAACGGTTGCGTCCATATTCACTTATCAAGAGACCAATGATAAGACAAATAAAGCTAGTATTTTTGCTAGGGCTAAAGGTACATTCGGTGCCTTATATCAGCACTCAGTAGATTTCTCATGTTATGTTCTTGCTGCGATAACTGGTGTGGCATTTGGTATTGGCGGTGTATATGATGCACACAAAACTATATCTAGCAAAGGTCCTTTAAATCTTGTACACAAGTATTTTACAAGCTACTTCTTGGCACCAAGTCTTGCTGCTGGTTTTTTAGCATGGTGTAGTGCTTATGTCAGCCCTATGCTCAACGCTGTTAAGCGTTCACGTTTGCAAAACAAAAAGCCTGAATCTTTTAAATTATTCCAAGAAATCAAGGATCTTGAAGCCGAACTTAAATGGCTACAGCTAAGTAAGGAAGAGTACTTAGAAGCCATTAAGCACTATTTGAATGATAGGTTATTTATAGTGCGTAATTTTTCTTCGCAGTCTGTGGAAAGATTGGATAGATCTCTTGATACGGCTGCAAACAATCGCGGTTCTGTTAAACCAGTTGAGCCTAGCGATGATACATTTGTAATAAAATATGAGCAAGAAGATGATTATTTGTTCACCAAAGCACTTCTTGATAAGCTATCTGAGTATGATATCAATAGTAGTGATGAAATAAATTTATATGAGCTTACTACTAATAGCGATCAAAAAGACACCTACAAGCCTGACGTTATTGATGAAAAAAGTAAAAATGTCGTTCACTATACAACGACTAATATGTCCGGTGAAGACGCTATGTTTTTACCCGATGTAGAAAAGTTAAAAAACTTTCGTACTGTTTATCAGTTAATGCTTGATAAACGCAATAGCTATGAAAACTCCTTGTCTTCAACCAGCACTGATCCTTCACCGAGTGATAGTGCAAAATGTGCTGTGGATTTACGATTATCTAAGTTAATACAATCACAAGCAGATGATTGGGTGACAAGTTATTATGATTATCTCTACAAGTGTTACGAGCAGGATAACCAAGCTGATGATATAACCACTTCTTCACTTTCAGCTGAGCGTATAGCTTTCTTTGAAGAGTTCCCTGAACTTGAGACTTATTCAGGTAAAAACTTTATCAATACTATTAGTCGTCATTTAGGTGCCTTTAATGCCTTATTCGTTAACTCGATAGGTATCGCCATGGGCTTTCTTGTATCAGTAAATATGTTTTGTCTTCCCGTTGGAGGCGTTTATGCTGCAGCTGCTAGTCCATGGCTATTCGCTGTGCTACTACTGGGCTCTGCTTCTGGTGTGGCTTGCGCCTGGTATCTTACCAAAGAAAGCTTGGTTAAAACTGTTAATAACTTGTTTACCTATATCACCGATAACAGATTCTATAATAGTAAATTAAGGGCTGCATGTAAGTCACAACAAGATGTTGCTAAGCGTCATTATGGTGATCAAATGTGGGCTTGGTTGTGCTCACCTCGCGAACCAATTATAGCTATTACTCGCGATATTATGATTGTCGGCTTTTCTATAGGTAGTTCGCTGTTTAATTATGTATCAGGCGTAAAAGGCGCTCTCATAATAGCCGCCATGATTAAATATTTCAGAGCACCAGGCAGCATGTCAATGCCATTGCTGAACTTAAATGCTATTATTGCTACGGATGCTGTTACTACGCCTCCTCTATTTGCGCGTATTGCCGGTTGTATTTCTGCATGCATATCTTTTATTACTACTGGTGCACTACTCAAATGTGTTGCTAGTGAGCCAAAGCATCAAAGTGAAACGGTAAATACCAGTACACTAAATAACATTTTGTACGGCACTTTATTTGGTCTCGCTGTATTTGGTCAAGTTTACATGCAATCTATTACAACTTTCTGGCCACATGGACTATCCTCACTGCTAACAAGCCTCGGTGTTAGTTCAGCAATGCTAGCACCACTTACTTACACGTTAGCTGCTGCTATCATGCCTGGCTTAGTAATCTGCGCTAAACTACTTTCTGATACATGTCATGATGCTTTAAAACCATTACTTAGTGCTAAAACTAAAGTAGTTTCAGCTAAAAAGTCATCGGCTAGTGGTGCTAAACCTGCCTCAAGCAGCATGTTTCACTTTCCAAGTTTTCGATCAATCTTCATGCGTAGTGACAGAACACCAGCAAAGGCAACCTCTCTTGACATGTCTAAAAAGTAGGTTTTTTGTAATTACCTAGTAACTACACAATTTGTATTAAAGAGCTTAGATTTATCTGGGCTCTTTTTTTATCCATTTATTCTTGAACATGCTTGCTAAATATTTATCTTATTGCACTAAGCCGGGCTTTAGATTAACATAGTACTAAGCCTATTTCAGCCATTCCATGGACCAATCAAGAGTACAATCAGTATTTGATTCTGCAGCTTCGCAGTATGATTTAATGAATAATCTTATGTCATTTGGTATGCATTATCACTGGAAGGCAACTTGTGTTGATTATTGTACTGTGTATCCAGGCGATAGGGTTTTAGATTTAGCTGCTGGTACTGGTGACATCACCTACTATCTTAAAAAAAAGCATCATAATCAAATTCATATTATCGCTGCTGATCCTAATATTCCTATGCTATCGCGTGGGCGGGATACCTTACTAGATTATGGTATGCATGAGAATATTGAGTACTGTCATTGCTATGCAGAAGCACTACCTTTTGCTAAAAAATTCTTTAATTTGGTTGTATGTGCCTTTGGCTTTAGAAACTTCAGTGATAAGCAAGCTGCACTAGCACAAATATATAATGTTCTTAAGCCTGGTGGACAAATCCTTATTTTAGAGTTCTCAAAAGCACAATCTTCTGTTATGCATACTGCCTATCAGCTGCATAGTCAATATACTATACCAGCATTTTGTTCAGCTTCTGGCGCTAACTATAAAGATTATGAATATCTGATCGACTCTATAGCTAAACACCCAGATCAACAACAAGTTACTGATATGATTACAGCGGCTGGCTTTACTAATTGCCATGTTATTAATATGCTCTCTGGTATTGTCTCTATACATAAAGCGATTCGGCCCTTATGAGTTTACTAATATCCAATTTACAGTCTTTGCTTGATGCTACCTACCCTAATCATTTTTATTGCGATGAAGACTATACTGCTCTTTATGATAGGCCCATTAGAATACGTGCTAGTGATCTCGCAATTGATCTTGTTATAACCATAACTAATGAAAGAATATTTTTAGAGACCTTCTCTGAGCAGTTACCTCAGCTAAGTATCAGTGCTCCTATCTTAGAATTACTTAAAAGTTTACTGGATAAGAAATATCATAGTGACTCCATTAATCTTCAAGGCGCTAGTGAACTGGCAATGCTACTACGCAGCTTTATACTTGCACTACACGTTGATTGGGAAAGTCTTGCTGCATCTGTATTCGGGCCTGGCCTGGCTTTTGCTATAAGTTCCCAGATGGGATATATCAATCACTGGAGTAAAGAGTGCTTGGCACAAACACTTAGCTCTTCTGGTAGGTATATTCAAGAGGAAATACAACTTTGCCCAACTGAACAAGAACTACAGTACTTTTATGATGGTGTTGATGATCTAAGTGATATGTTATCTCGTCTTAATGCCCGTGTTGATTTACTAGGAGTAGATTAATGCTTATTAGTTTGTTCAGATTTTTCTATTTACTACGCCTTATAATTGTTTATAAAATCGATAGAATCGGCCTCCCTTATTATAAATGCTTGTCATTTTGGTTCGCATGGCTTGCTCCGTTATCTTATTTTTATCATGGTAATAAACCTAGAGCTCAGCTTCTACTGGAGGCTGTTATACGTATGGGTCCAACATTTGTTAAATTTGCCCAGATTATCTCTACTCGTGTTGATTTGCTTCCTGAGGATATCGCAACTGCATTAGCAACACTTCAAGATAAAGTGCCTCCTTGCGATAAAAAAGATGTGCAAGCTGCTCTTAATAGTCTCCATGGTAAGTTAGATGATATATTCGAGGATTTTAATTGGCAACCTATTGGATCCGCCTCCATAGCGCAAGTGCATGCGGCAACATTGCATAATAAGCATCATGTCGCTGTTAAAATATTACGACCAGCTATTGCGCAAAATATTAGATCAGATATTAATTTACTCAAGCTTATAGGCTATTTTGTAGACAAACTTCACCCTAATCGTGCTTATCTGAGAATTTTCGATATTATTGAAGAGTTTGAAAACACCTGTACATTTGAGTGCGATTTACGTAATGAGGCTGGTAATTATCATTATATGCGGCATTTGTTCAGTAAAAGCTCAAAACTATATGTGCCAAAGATATATTGGGAATACTCTACTAAAGAGGTTTTAGTCATAGAGTATGTTGATGGTATACCTATCGCTGATAGCAAACAGCTAAAAGCAAAAAATGTTGATATGCGAGCGCTGGCGACCACGACTGTAGAACTTTTTTTTACACAAGTTTTTGAACATAATTTTTTTCATGCAGACCTACATCCTGGTAATTTGTTCGTTCTTGCCTCACAGCCTGAAAAACCACGCTATGCAGCTGTTGATTATGGTATTGTTGGGAGTTTATCGCCTTCTGATCAACAGTATTTAGCTGAGAATATTTTTGCTTTTATTCAGCGAGATTATGCCATGGTTGTTGATCTACATATACAATCAGGCTGGGTAGTAGCCTCTACAAATCGTAATATTATGATCAGTAAAATACGTGCTATTGGCGAATCTATACACGATAGGCCACTTGATCAAATTAACTGTGCGCAGCTGCTTATCCAACTGCTTTATGTTGCTCGTGAACATGGCATGATTGTACAGCCACAGCTACTACTACTACAGAAGACTTTAATGCATGTTGAGGCACTAGCAAGAAGACTTTATCCTCAGCTTAATATGTGGACTATTGTTAGTCCTTATATGCAACAATGGGTTATGCGCAGAAAAAGCCTAAGTAATAATCTCTATACTGCACTTCGTGTATTACCTGAGCTGATTGAGAAATATCATTTACAGCTTAATACGCCCCCTGTATTAGCAGAAAAGCAAAGCCAGGGTTATAGAGTCAGTACATGGCTAAGTTTTGCCCTAATTGGCGCTGTAATTGCTATAATAGTGACACAGGCTAGGACTTTTACTGTATAAAAACTATATTTATTACCAATAACATTAAGGATTTATGAAATATTATGTTTTTAAGTGTTGTCAAATCTTGCATGTTGCACAATATTGGGGTTAAATTAATGTAATGGTAGAGTTTGAGTAAATTCTACTTCCAATCATTGAATACCAGGAGGTAATTATGAGTCAAGGGCACTCTTCTTTTTCGAGTAAAGCATTTATGCTTGTTATTTTAGCGCTGTCTACAGTATCTGCTTATGCAGCTATCGGTGATATGGCTGGTTTATTAAATGACCAGTTAACCAACGTTGCTAATCTTATTGGTAGTATTGGTTATGTTGCTGGCATGGGCTTTGGTGTGGCTTCGGTATTCAAATTTAAGCAGCATAGAGATAGTCCAACACAGGTTCCAATCGGTACTCCATTTGCTATGTTAGCTGTTGCGGTTGCACTAGTATATCTACCTTCACTGATTACTGAAGCTGGCTCTTCTGCTTTTAGTGATGGTCAAATATCCGGAGCAACTGGTACTAGTTATGCAGATCTTGGTGGTGAGTGATTCTTAACACTAACTAGATCAAATGTATTATCTGTTTGTGGCACTATTTATAGTGCCACAACTGCTTTTAGCTGATTCATTTTCTCTTAGTCTTACCCAAGCTGTATACAGTAGTGATGCTAAACATCTTAAATACGTATCTATTGGGGCACCTAAGCAAGGCTCACTACGCCTTGCTTCTAATGTTAGGTATAATAGTTTCAACCCCTATCTTCTCAAAGGGATTTCTGCTGCTGGTCTAGATAATAGTTTGGAAACATTAGCTGTTGGCTTAAACGATGATCCTTATACTGTATATGGCTTACTAGCAAAATCATTTGACTACTATCCTGAAAGAAATACACTTGTTGTGTATTTGCATAAGAATATTACCTTTCAAAATAATAAACCTGTAACTTCTACTGATGTTGTTAGATCTTTTTATAATCTTATTGACTATGGACATCCTTCTTATAAAAAATACTTTAGTAATATTGTTGCACTTGAGGCGGTTAATCCCTATGCTGTAGCGCTTTATTTTCATCCGAATTCGAGCAAACAAGAGCATTTTTTTTTGCTTAAATCAATTCCTGTGTTCGATGCTGTTGATGATTTTGCTAATTATACATCTAAGGCTCTTGTTGGTACTGGCCCTTATTATATTAGTGGGCATACACTTGGAAAAAGCGTTTCTTATACGCGTGATAAAAAATACTGGGGACGCAAACTATGGCTCAATCAAGGCCGCCATAACTTTGATACAATTCACTATCAAGTCTATTCAGATGCCACTGTTACATTAAGTGCTTTTAAAACACATGACTTTGATTTACATATTGAGAATGTGGCTAAGCTTTGGCACACCTCCTATGTAGGTCCTATGTTTGATACTGGGCAAGTGCACAAGGTTTTAATACCTGACTCAGGCCCACATCCTATGCAGGCTTTTATATTTAATCTGCGTAAACCTATGTTTGCCGATGTCAGAGTACGTCAGGCTTTGAATCTTGCTTTTGATTTTGATTGGATCAACACCAATATATTCTATAATAGTTACACTAGATCTAATAGTTACTTTTTAGGCACACCTTTTGCTGGTGATGTTAGCCATACGCCTAGCCCTAGCTCTCATAGAGAACAATTACTCTTAGCTGATAAACTACTTAATGCAGCAGGTTGGATTGTAAAATATGGCAAACGTGTTCATAGTGCTACTCTACAGCCGCTTAGCTTTACTATGTTGGTATATTCTCCAAGTATGCAACGTATATGCTTACCTTTTAAGGCCTCACTAGAGAAATTAGGTATAACTATGCATATCCGTTTAGTATCTGCCAATACCTGGATTAGATCTATACGTGAGTTTGATTATGATATGACTTCTTATGTTTGGCCTGCAACTCAGTATCCAGGGGTAGAACAGAAACTTTTTTGGCACTCTTCTGTTGCTGCTACACCTGGATCACTTAATATTATGGGCGTTAAGGATAGTAATATTGATGCTCTTGTTGATGCACTAGCCCAATCACATAGCTTTGATCAAACCTTAGCAACTGCGCGTAAGCTAGATAATACGCTGCTGCAGGCTTATTATACCATACCTCATTGGTATTTAGCTTCATATCGTGTTGCCTATTGGAATGATATTCATCATCCTGCCACTCTACCCCCTTATGGTATAGACTTAGCATGTTGGTGGCATCAGTAAATACATGGTTTACTGGTTGCCATTAGAGTTTCTTTGACTTATTATGGGAACTGCTTTGTTATATAGCCCTATGTCAGCGCATTTATTCATACTACTAATCTCTTTATTTATTAGTCCATGTTACGGGTTTATTATGCTTAACAGCGTTGATGAGAGTATTACTTATCCTGATAAACTTGAACAAGCCTCACTTAATGCTAACGCTATTCGTAGCGGTAGTCTGCGCTTACATAGTCTAAAACGCTTTAATCATCACAACCCATTTGCACTTAAAGGTCAGTCCAGTGTTGGTGCCGATCTTGCTTTTGATAGCCTATTAGTAGCATCAGCTGATAAACCATTTAGCTATTACGGACTGCTTGCTGAAACAATAGAATTTGATCATAAAAATATTATAATCAATTTAGCAGATGCCAGCTTTCATGATGGTAGCCCGGTGCATGCTAGTGATATTGCAAATAGCTTATCTTATCTTGTTAATCACGGGCCTTATATCTGGCAACAATTAGCTCAATATAAACTTAGCTTCACTGCATTACACCCTAAAAAACTCCATATTAAATCAGATATATATATGCCTTTTGCCGTCTTAGTATCTATAGGACAGGCACCCATAGGTAAATGTTTTGATCAGAATGTTTGCGCTATTCCTATTGGTAGTGGGCCTTATAAGCTTGGTAAAACTATTCCTAATCAATCAGTAATCTGGCACTATAATACTTCTTACTGGGCTGATAAAAATCCCGTGCTACAAGGCCGCTATAACTTTGATACCTTAGAATTTCATCATTATATGCACGCTTACAGTGCATTTAATGGCTTTAAACAGCATGAGTATGATATTCGAAGAGAGTTATATTATGAAAATTGGGCTCAACTACTGAGATTAAGTGATAAAAAAACTGATTTAGCTATATTAGAGATGCCTAATTTGCGCCCATACGCAATGCAGGGCTGGGTTTTTAATCTGCGAAAAAATACTTGGCAAGATCCAAAGATGCGTAAAGCTTTAAGCTTATTATTTCCTTTTGTAGAAATTAATAAAAATTTGTTTGAAAATAAGTATGAAAGACTGCAAAGCTATTTTACGAATAGTTTTGGTTTTATGGCAAACACCAGTAGTCCTCTATTAGTTAGTGATAAAAAAGCAATGGTGCAGCAACTGCTTGATGAGGCAGGTTATATACTCAGCAATCAACAACGTATTCATAAAAAAACTGGCCAAATACTTAGTGTCCGTATTGTTGTGCCTAATCGTGAACTTGAGAAAATTGCTAATATTTATGCTAACTATTGTAAAAAAATGGGTATTAAAGTTACTATTATTCGCGTTGATACTGCTAGTTATTTATCTACCTTAAATGCTTATACTTTTGACCTTGCCTATTGGCATTTTAATAACACTCTAAGTAATATACATCAACTACAGCATGTTTTTACAGCATCATCCAACCCTAACAGCTACCACAACGTGGTCGGTTTAAATGATGAGAAGCTAACTATACTTATTGATAAGATCAGCTTATCTACAGCACTGAGTCGCCAAGAGTATTTTTTGGAGCTCGATAAATATTTATTATCTCAATTTTACACCGTGCGCTTTTGGTATCCACCTAACGAAAGAATTGCTTACTGGGGTAATCTCTGTCATAGGCGTGAACCAAGTCAGCTACGTAGCTTTTATCATTGGTGGCATTGCTAATTGTTCGCTGATATTATCTCTTGTCTTCTATTCTGTATATACTGATAACTTCTGAAAAGTAGTATTGGTATTATACCTAATACAATCCAACCCAGCGCTAAGCTACTAGAGGCTATACTTACTAATATTAAACCTAGTATGCGTTCTAAAATTGATCCTGAAAAGTATTTATTACACCATATACCAACTTTACTCATTAGTAATCCAATACTCAGTATCCCACCACAAGCTGGTAAATATATACTAGCAAAGACTTCATTTGTGTATACCATGCCAGTATTACTTAAGATATTTGATCCAATTACTGTACTTGCTATCATCACCGTAGTTATCGCTCCTAAAATTGATGCTTCTTCTTTAGATTGCGTAATACGTAAAAACACTGGAAATAATAAAGTGCCTCCGCCTACACCGAGGCATGTTGCAATGAAACTGGTGATGATAATCCACAATGGTGCCATTGTTTTGAATAACTCAGATGGCTGCTTGAAAGTGCTGGGCGTCGTTAATTTATAAATACCAAGTAGATATAAAAACACCATAAATGTATGCTTTAAATCTTCATCAGCTATATCTTTAATCAGTAGGCATTTTAAATAAAAGCCTATTAAAACACAGCAGTAAATACCTAAATAGTGCCATACTGACTGCTTTAGTAGTTTTCTACGAGCATATAATGTACTCATACCAATTAAAGCAATACAAGTAAATGACGTTATTTGTGCAACCAATAATGGGTTTTCTATATTTGGATAATATGCCTCAAGTACTTTATGAATTGCCGGTTGGATGAATATGCCGCCACCAATACCGAACATACCTGATAATATTCCTGATAAAGATGATATGAAACATACTATTATTGGCACTTCATCCATGTGCTTTCCTCATTGTTAACCTTACCCCATCTTGTATAGTCTATTTCTAAAATTTTTTCTCAAAAAATACCTATTCTAGCATCTTAACTTGTACTTCACGTGGTTTATAAGATGATTTTATGTTTTAATCATACTGTATGCGTGATTATCTTATTCAAAGGTTGCTTTTAGTTTTCCCTACCTTGCTAGGCATCTTAACTATTAATTTTATAATTGTTCAGTTTGTTCCTGGTGGCCCAGTGGAACAAACTATTGCTCAACTTACCATGCCTTCTTTACAATCCTCTAGTAGAGTTGCTAATCAAGTTGATAATTTATATGGTGATAGCGATAGTAATACTCAGGTATACAGTATTTCTCAAAGTATGGAAGAGAAGATAAAAAAATTATATGGATTTGATAAACCTCTGTGGCAACGATATCTAACTATGCTTTGGTCTTATGCTCAATTTGATCTTGGTAAAAGTTATTATAGAGATGCTAATGTTATTGATATCATTATTGAAAAACTACCCGTTTCTATGTCACTTGGAATATGGAGTACGCTTATTGTGTATGCAATAGCTTTACCGCTTGGTATACGTAAAGCTACCCATCATACACGTATATTTGATCGTGCTAGCAGCTTTCTTTTACTTATCGGTAGCGCAACGCCTACGTTTTTATTTGCTATATTGATGATTATTTTCTTTGCAGGTGGTGACTTTTTAACTATTTTTCCTTTGCGCGGATTGGTATCTGATAATTTCTATTCTTTACCCTGGTATGCACAAATCCTAGATTATTTCTGGCATCTTATTTTACCAGTTAGTGCCATTAGTATAGGTAGTATCTCTACTCTTTGCTTTCTAGTGAAACACTCTTTTTTGGATGAGATGCAAAAAGCATATGTCCTCAATGCAAGATCACGTGGTATAGGTGAAAATAATATTTTATATCAGCATATCTTTAGAAATGCATTATTGATAGTTATTGCTAGTATTCCTGCAACTATTATAGAAATGTTTTTTACAGGATCATTGCTTATTGAAGTTATTTTTTCATTAGACGGCCTGGGCTTACTTGGTTACGAAGCTATTATTAGTCGTGATTATCCAGTTGTGTTTGGCAGCCTCTATCTGTTTACCCTACTTGGTTTGGTTATAAATATTATTTGTGATCTTTGCTACTATCTTGTCGATAAAAGAATACATTTTCAAGGTAACCTATGAGCAACCTTTCTTTATTACAAATAAAACTGCGTTCTTTCTTTCAAGAGACTTATGCTCGTATGAGTCTGTATGCCTTAGCATTACTGTTCCTAATTGTTCTATCAAGTGATTTTCTTGCTAATGATAAACCTTTGGTTGTTTACTACAAAAATAAATGGTATTTCCCAGTACTTTATATTTATCCTGAGACGACTTTTGGTGGTGACTTTCAAACTGAAGCAGACTATCTTGATCCTTATGTTATTGATAAAATCAATATTAATGGCTGGTATCTTATGCCACTTATACCCTATAGCTATGATACACACGATTTTCTTGCCAATACGCCTCAGCCTGCAGCTCCAAGTTGGCAACATTTTTTGGGTACAGATGATCAGGGCCGTGATATTCTTGCTCGATTACTCTATGGGCTGAGAACGAGTATGCTTTTTGGCTTTATTTTAAGCGCACTCAGTCTTGTCATTGGCGTTATTATTGGCTCAATGTGCGGCTATTTTGGCGCTCTTACTGACCTTTTTTTACAACGCTTTCTTGAGATTTGGTCTGGGCTACCTACCCTTTACCTGTTAATTATATTATCAAGCTTTATTCAACCTAATTTCTTTTGGCTAATGTTAGTGATGTTACTATTTAGCTGGACTAGATTTGTTGGTGTAGTTAGGGCTGAGTTCTTAAGAGCAAGAGGCTTATCCTACGTTGCTGCTGCTCGCGCATTGGGTGTTAGTGATATTAAAATCATTTTTAGGCATATTTTACCGAATGCTATGGTTGCTACACTTTCTTTGCTTCCATGGCATATTATTGGTGGCATTATGTCATTAACTTCTCTTGATTTTCTTGGTTTTGGTATGCCTATTGGTTCAGCATCACTTGGCGAATTAGTATCTCAGGCTAAATCTAATTTACATGCGCCATGGATTGCTTTTGGCGTTTTTGGGGCTTTGTTCATATTGATGGGACTGTTAGTTTTTATAGGTGAAGGTATCCGTGATGCTCTTGATCCACACATGGTGGATTCTGATGCTTGAGAATACCCTGCTAAAATTAGAAAATATTATTATTCAGCCAAGTGCTCGCTCTAGTTTTAAGGTGGCTATAGATTCATTGTTGATAAATATCGGTGAGACTGTTGCCTTAGTTGGCGAGAGCGGCTCTGGTAAAAGCTTACTCGCTAATAGCATTCTGCGTATTTATGGCCCGCAATCACGTATTCAAACTTCCATGGATATGCAATTTGCTCAACAAAAAATAACAGATTTTTCCTCTGCTGCTATGGATAAATTACGTAACCATGATATTGCTATTATGCTACAAGATCCTCAACAAGCCCTTAATCCCCTACAAAATGCCTATGCGCAGTTGGCAGAATGTATAGCTTCTCATACTGTATGTACACAGCAAGAACTCTATAAGCAAGTCTGTGCTACTGCTGAGCAGGCAGCTTTACCGCTAAGCTTACTTACTCACTATCCCCACCAACTTAGTGGTGGCCAACAACAAAGACTACTACTCGCATGTGCTATTGCAAATAAACCGAGGCTACTTATTCTTGATGAACCGACAACTGCACTTGATTTACAACTACAAAAAAGTCTACTAGATCGTATTAATATTATTCAACAACAACAACAAATGAGTGTTTTACTGATTAGCCATGATCTTAATTTAGTAAAACTTTATGCGCATAGAGCCTATATTATCAATCAAGGTAATATAATTGAACAAGGAGATATAGCTAATATTTTTTCTACGCCTAAACATGCGCTCACCAAAGCCTTGCTTGCTGCGACCCATTTAGACTTACAACGTAATACGCCTGATTATGAGCAACCGCCTGTTTTAGAAGTTAAAGCACTCTCGTTGGCATATAAAAAAAATACTGCTTGGTGGTCAAAAGCAAGCTATCATGCCGTGCTCAAAAATATTAGTTTTAAACTTTATAGTGTCGAGAACCTTGGTGTTATTGGTGAGAGTGGTTCGGGTAAAACTTCATTAGCTAAAGCATTGATGCGGATGATTGATTATAGAGGTGCTGTTTACCTAATGGGTGAAAAAATCAGTGATATGCCTAAACATATCTTGCAGACTAGGCGCAAACACATGCAAATGGTTTTTCAAGATCCTTTTGCTAGCCTTAATCCACGTCACTGTGTATATGATATCATTTGTGAAGGGCTTAATTTACACTTCCCACATCTTAGTGACAAGGAACGCTATCAAAAAGTACTGGATGTACTACATGATGTTGAACTCAATGCTAACTGCCTTACTATGTATCCTTTTATGTTTTCAGGTGGGCAACGTCAGCGTATTGCTATAGCCCGTGTTCTTGTATTAACACCTAAAATAATTATTTTAGATGAGCCAACTACCGCATTAGATAGCACTATTGCGAAAAACATCTTACAATTGTTACTACGTTTACAAGCTAAGTATGCTATGAGCTATATTTTTATTACTCATAACTGTGATATTGTTGAACATTTTTGCGATAAAGTATTAGTAGTTGATGATGGTGAAATTGTTGAATCTGGCACAGTCACCTCTGTCTTTAACGCGGCGCAACATCCAAAAACCCAGTACTTGCTACAAGCCAGGTTAACTTAAAAAAAATATATATAAATACAATTATTTAACCGATTACACTCATGTCATCTAGGTAATACCATGCCAGCTATTACTTAAACTACTAGGCATGTCTGCTTACATTTGTTATATTGCCCTTATATTATCAGTAATACAGTTCATGCTTTTATACATCATCCTCACATGCTTATGTCTTGCAAAATCTGAGCCTGCAGCTATTACTTTGAATGAATGCCTTCGTCTTGCCCGTCTTTATAACCCTGCTGTCATACAAGCGGACAAGGAATGGGAGATAGCTCAACTTGCTTTTGCTGAGGGTCAAAAACAGTGGCTGCCAAATCTCTCTGCTTTACAAATACACGTACCATTCAAAAAAAACACAGAACCTACTGGTTTTACCAATTTGTCTTGGCAACTTCCCTATGGCACTATGATAAATTTCAATCCCTCAGTTAGTTTTTTTTCAAAACAAGAAATTGATGCTGATATATATCGCTTTCACTCAAGATCTCAGCGTCTTAAACATTTTTGGTGGAGCTATAGTACAAAGTTTTATAGTCAACTTAGTGTTGACCAAACACTTTTGGGTCCTACGGGTGCAAAGTCGTTTTTGCAACAACAGGATTTGAATGTACAGTTTAGAGCTGCAGCACTGCATTATTATGATACCGTTAGACAAGCTCTTTTTAGTACAGTGCAATGTTATAGACAACTTGTTAATATGATTAATCAAGAAAACCAAACAGCGCAATCTATTGCGCAATCACAACGCCAATTAAAAAGATACGACCTAGAATATTCTGCTGGCAAAATTGCTAAAAGTGTACTACTAGAGCATAAAGCAGCTATTTTGCAATCAGAGCTCAACCTTATTAAGCTTAAAACGGGCAGAAAACAAAAAGAATATCAGCTTAAAAGACTTATTGGTAAACCTAACCATGTACAACTTATAATCTCTTCAGACTTACCTATTATTAGCCCCTTAAATATTGACTCTAAAAGCCTTGTATATAATGCTATAATACATAATAGTCAGCTTATGCAAGCCCACGCACAATTAAAAAGGCTATCACAAAATGTTAATATTAGTAAGCAATTATCTTGGCCACAAGTTGGTTTGCGTGCAGAGATGACTACGCCATATAACGCTGATACTGGTGCTTATAAAACCCACTTTACATTGGGGATGCGTATGGAGGTTCCTATTGATAATTACAGTAATAAAGCGCAGTTAAAAACACAGGATATACAGTATCAAATGGCAGTGGCGCAATTTATTGATCAGTGTAAAGATACTATTCATAAAGTTAATGATGCCTATCAGGATATTAATTATCTTTATCAAGCCATAGCAATTATTGAGCAACGTAATAATTTGGCTGAGCGTAATTACGAAAATGCAAAGCTTAAGCATAAAAATGGCATGATATCTACCTATGAACTTATTCAACAACACGATCAATACCAATCGAGTTTACATCAGATTGTCACAGAAAAAATTAATTACCTAAACCAACTTGATATGTTTTATTTACAGTCTAGCTATAAAGAGAACCTATTCGGCCTGGAGTCTAAAAAATTTCTTAGGTATTACTTTAAGCTCAATGATGAACAATCCTTCAGTAGTAGTACCCAGATATGTAATGCGCTTTTAGCTACTGATATTTGCGAATACCCTATAAATACGGTATAATCACATAAGTTTTATATATATTTATGGTATGCGTAATACTGTCTCAGCACTTAATATAACTAAGTATTTGTCATCAACTATGGCACGAACTATTGTTTATACCATAGGTCATATGCTCATAGCTATAGCATGTATTATCTTTATTACTGGCAGTGATCCACTGCTTGCAACTGTAGATGCAATCATTGAACCCCTTATAAATGCTGTGTGGTATTATTTATTGGATACCTTTTGGAGTCGTTGTTTTGCTACAGAATCATAGCTTTTCTCCTCGATATTATCTTTTGCTGTTGAGCCTTATTTGTATAGGCAGCCTGGCTTATTTGTTTAACCCAACTACTAAGCAAGAAGAGAGTAAAGAGCAGAAAGCGCCTATTGCTACTATCACTATTGCTGCGACAAAATATGAGCATCAACTCCGCTTACAAGGTCGTCCTAGTGCGCCTACTATACAGACCATAGCTAGCCCTGTTCAGGGAACTATTGTACAATTACATAGTAATTTTGGCGATAGCTTACAAAAAGGACAAGCACTTTTCAGTGTGAGCTCTCCTGAGACTAAACAACAATTTATCGATAGTATTATTAATTATCTTAAGTCAAAAGAGACCCTTACCGCTCAGCAAAAAAAAGTTGCTAACAGTAAACTATTGTTTGCATCTGATGTTATCTCTAACGAAGAATACAATAATGATCAAAATACCCTATATAATGCTGAGGTAGATTATCTAAAAATTGAGCATCATTTGAAAAAACTATGCCATTTACTACATGCTGAGTGGTCATCTATTGCAAAAATGACGCTTAAAGATAGCAAGGCGATTTATGATCTTTTAGAACATGATACCAACATCACCGTTTATTCACCAGCTAATGGTATATTTCTTGCATCAGCACAAACACAGGCTAGTAATGTCAACACCCTTTTAGAAGGTACTAAATTAGAAAGTGGCCAGCTTATTGGTATTGTTGGTAAACCTCATTATCTTGAGTTTAAACTTTTAGTATCAGAAGATGATATTGATTCTCTAAAGGTAGGGCAAGTTGCAAAAATTAAGTCACTAGGTTCAAACAACCCAGCTATACTCAACGGGCAGGTTTTATATATCAATAGGCATCCTACAGAAACGCAAGGCTCGCAAGACAATTACCATTTTTCTGTTTTAGTTGGTGCACAATGTACAGACTCCTGTCCACTACAGGTTGGTATTAATGCAGCTGTTGATATTCATACAGATACATTTGAGGATGTCTTTATTTTACCATTTAGTAGTATACATAAGGATGGCGTGGCCACTTATGTTATGCGTCAAACAGATGATGGTCAATTTCAACAACAACAAGTAGAAATAACCAAAACACTTCCTGATGGAGTGATTATAAGTAGTGGTCTGAAAGAAGGAGATATTGTTGCAAGAAATTATACGTTGTCATAAGGTCTCTAAATATCACGGTTCAGAATCTAATATATTACTACCAGCAATGTCTTTTAGTATACGCACATCTGAAATGGTGGCTATAACCGGCCCTTCTGGGTGTGGAAAGTCAACACTACTTAATATACTCGGCCTAATAGATAATCATAGCTCTGGAGAGTATTTTCTGTATCAACAAGAGGTTAGTTTGCTGACTAGCCGGCAACAACAAGAGCTTAGAAAAAGTATTTTTAGTCATATTTTCCAACAATATAATTTAATTGATCATCTTAATGTCCTTGATAATGTAGCGCTCCCATTACGCTATAGAAAAACCTCTAAAGATCAATACAATGCTCAAGACATGCTTGATCTTGTTGGTTTGTCTGACTTTGGCTATCGCTTTCCTAACCAACTATCAGGCGGGCAACAGCAACGTGTTAGTATTGCCAGAGCTTTAATCACCAAACCAAAAATATTGCTTGCTGATGAGCCTACTGGTGCTCTTGATCCAGATAGTACCCGTTCTATTATGTCACTTTTATCTAAAATGCATCAAAGCATGGGTACAACTGTAGTGCTAGTTACTCATGATGCCTGGATTGCTGAGCAATGCCAAAGAAATATTAAGTTTACCCAACTTTGTGAAGAGGTTGTTTAGCGTGTATTGGCATTATTGGTATAATACATTTTTGAGCCTATATCAGCAGCGCTGGCGCAGTGCTTTTTCAGGTATTGCTTTAAGTACTGCTACTTGTGTTTTAGTATGTCTTTTCTGTTTTTATGAATACTCTATTCAACAAATGGGTAAAAGCCTCCAAGACATGGAAAATCATGCTCATATACATATCTCGCAATTCACAACATCAGCAAGTAATATTAATGGTTTTACAAGAGCTAATTTTGAGAAACGCATAGGTCATATGCTGCATGAGTACCCATGGACAGCATGTATCAGTCAAAATCATAGTATTACAGTAGGTCAGAATAACACACATGTCACACAACTGTATTCAGATATATATTTTACTAAAACCCTTGGACTTAAACTACACAGTGGCCGTTTTTTTACAAGCTACGATAATTATGATGATGATTATGTAATTGTTGGACAAAATATCTATGATAAGCTTGTTAAGCAGCATGATTTTGATAACACTATTACGCTAAGTAATAAAAGATACCGGATAATTGGTGTATTAGCTGAGAATAACAAACTAAACTACAATATTGATATCAATAATAGCGCTATCTCATTGATGTCTCACAGTCAGCGATTTAATAAAGAGCTATCTATAGTGAGCCTACATGTACCTAAAGCGCTACTTAATAGCGCACAATATAAATATATATCACCTGCTGTGACTGATAGCTTTCCTAAGAATAAGTTTTATGTCTACGATGGTATAGAAATCATCTCACAGCTAAATGCTATCATATTCTCATATCAATATATTGTATATGGGATTGCTTTTCTGTGTATGACTATAACATTTGTAAGTGTCATTAATAGCCTTCTTAGTAGTATTGTTCAACGACGCCAGGAGATTGGTATTCGTCTAGCAATAGGTGCGAGTAGTGCTGATATACGTAATATGCTTTTTAGTGAAATGTTATTACTGAGCTTTTTTAGTAGCTGTCTTGGCTTTGCTGCGGCTTATTGTATCATGTATCTTTGTGGCCTCGGCGATAGTACTGCGCCTGTTGTATCTGATAGTGCTTCTTATTTTGGCTTAGTGAGCACTTTTACAACCGCATTTACTGCTACGGTATATCCTGCTTTTAAGGCAGGTAGATTTGGTCCTATTCAGCTTATGCAGGATAGAACATGAAAATATTTAACTTTAAAATAGCTTCCTATAACCAAATAATACTACTTAAGATATTTATTTTCTTATTATATGCTTGTAATAATGCTATGAGTAAATATCTTACTACTAACGCAACTTTTGCTCTTAGTAGTCAGCAAGTGATTTTTTATCATTACAGCATCGCTGCTTTGATGATATTACCATATGCTATACTTCAATACCCTTCTATAACAGCCCCTAAAAACTATAGCTATCATCTATATCGTATCGTTCTAAGTGTTGTTGGTGTAACCCTTTTGCATAATGCGTTTCGCTATATGACATTAGCCGAAGCTGTGGGATTACAATTTCTTGGACCTGCTTTTTCATTAGCTCTTGCTTATTATGGACTGCGTGAGCGTATAACTTACGAAAAGATAGGTCTAATTATTCTCGCCCTAGTTGCACAATATAGTTTATTCGAACATCAGGTATCACAAGCACAATCTACACTAGCCTTGAGCACGATTATAAGCCCAGTTTTAGTGGTTTTATGTTTTCAGCTACATACATACTTTACGAAACGCCTTACACTGCTCAATGAACATCCATTCCATTTAACTTGGGGCATTTTCTTTGCTATACCATTGGTACTCAGCCCATGTCTGCTCGACAGCGTTGCTCACTTGGATATTTTTTGCTGGGGCCTACTCTGTATTATGGCCGCTAATGCGCTCATTGCTATTATTGCTCTTAACCGTGCTATTGCCCTTAGTGATATTAGTATTTTTATACCCCTTGGCCTTTGTAAGTACGCTATATTGTATTTTTTTGATTATGTTATATTTCATAAGGTACCAAGTACATGGCATACTTTAGGTATTGTTAGCGGTATTATGTGTATAGTACTTTTACGGCAAGCACTGCAGCGCCAGCACCAAAAAGAAGACTGCACCGATTTTAATACAGCAAGATTGTATCAAAAAGTTTAGGATTATTATGTTAGCTAGACATCTCATTTATTTACTATTGTTCACTTATAACTGCTGCTATGCACTTATAGATAAGCCTAAAATTACAAGCTATATTATTAATTTAGATAGGTCAAAGGACCGCCTTGCTTATGTACAACCTCGTATTAATGCACTTGGTTATCCAGTGGTACGTTTTCCTGCTGTTGATGGATACAACTTGACTAAGGAAACACTATCTCGTGTTGTATCTAAGAACTTTTATAGTTACACAGGCGATTATGCAGACCTTGGGACAATAGGCTGTGCTCTTAGCCATGCTAAAGTTTGGGAAAAGTTTTTGGCCACTGATGCAGACTATGCCCTTATTTTTGAAGATGATGTGTATTTCTCTGCAGCTGAGTTACAACCTATACTTACTGAACTGATTAAAAATCATAATATGTGGGATATAGTTAACTTACAAGTTGGTCACCGTGGTCTACCTATCACAGCAAAAAAATTAGCCAGCGGTTATGCTATTGTGCACTATCTCACTAAAGTTACTAATGCAGGTGCCTATCTTATTAGTAGAGCAAGCGCTAAGAAACTTTTAGCAAATGCTTACCCAATCCGCATGCCTATTGATCATTACTTTTTACGTGGCTGGGACCTTGATTTAAAAGTCGTGGGTGTAGAGCCAAGATTAGTGTTTCAAAAATTTGGTAATAGTAATATTCAAACACCAGTGCAAATATTTATTAAGCATAAAAATGTTCAACCAAATGCTTGGACTTTGCTATGGCATGAACTGTTTAAGCTACACACTTATGTTGCCTGGTTTATTCATAATTTATGGAATCAACTTTTCACATAAGTATTAACAATAATATATTTGTATAAAAATCATATACATAATTACTATTACTATCTTGTGTATACGGGTATTTGAAAAATATCTCAGCTTGGTTATAATGCAAAGTATATGTAATGGTTTTATGCGTTAAATACGCAACCCAACACTAACTATGTTTATTATCTTGTATAGACTCTTATATCTCCCCTCTTTTCTCATCTCTCTACCACTATTAATACATCATCTCTTTATTAACTTAAGATACAGATGTAATGTTATTAATTGGTTTGGTCTTTATCCTGATTTACCCATGACTAAACAGGAAAGGATCTGGATACATGCTGCTAGTGTTGGTGAATCACAGTCCATATGGAAATTACTACAATTATTACGCTCTGGTGATCTATTTATTATCATTACAGTTCAAAATATACATGCCTATCTTATGCTGCAAAAACAGTATGCTGATGATGATAATGTGTATATAGGTTTTTTTCCTGTAGATTTTTATCCGTTCTCATATTTAGCATGGCAGAAAATACGGCCAAAGCTTGCTTTGTTAGTCGATAGTGAACTCTGGCCTGAGCATTTGACACAAGCTAAAAATCATAATGTGCCACTATGGCTTATCAATCAACGGCATTCTAAGAAGACCTATGATAGATTTCATAAGTTTCCAAGTTTTTTTCATTATATTTACTCTCATGTTGAATTAGTATGGTCAAGCTCTAAGCGCGACTATCAATATATGCAAAAACTTGGTCTCCCAGCACTTAAATGTCGCTATCGTGGTAATTTAAAATGTGATACTTATGTGCATGATCAATTAAGCCAACAGCAAAAAATAGATTTGAAAGAGCAGATAGGATTTGGTGGATCTGAGCCATGCGTTATTCTACTTGCAGCTTCAAGTTGGCCTGGGGAAGAACAGCTAATGCTAAGTGTTCTAGAAAGATGCATAGCACTTTGTATCCCTGTTAAACTTATATTAGCACCAAGACATCCAACCAGACTTAATGAGATTTTGCCACATGTGCAGAAAACCAAGTTAGCTTATCAGGTTCGTAGTCAAAAGTCTGATATACAGCAAGATAATATCATATATATTGCTGATACTATCGGCGAGCTACGCTCGTTTTACCAAATTAGTGATGTTGCATTTATTGGTAAGAGCTCTGAGAAAAATACTGGTGGCCAAAATCCTATTGAAGCAGCTGCTTTTGCCTGTGCTATGGTCTATGGTCCAAATATGCAAAATTTTAGTGATATCTCAAATGATCTTGTTAATCATAATGCTAGTGTTCAAGCTGCCTCAGATACTGACATCACTGAACAATTGCTTTTTTTACTTACTCATGCTGATAGTAGGCGTCAGCAAGTTATTAGTGCTAAGCTTTGGCTTGATGCAAATAAAGATTGCGCCCATCATATCTATCGTGCGATTGAGTCAAAACTGTTTAATAGCAAAAAAAACACCCCTGACGATTTCTCTTCGCTTGATATTTACCCTGGGCTATAATAACATTATACTAATAACTCCCTAAGTAAGGTATATTGATGCTACGTCTCTCCTTAATTCTTTTTTATGTTGTTAGTTTGTTTGCCAACATTAACGCATTAGCTGAGACTCTATGTCCTATAAATAGGCCCATATCTTTACAAACGGCTAATTGGGATAGTATTCAAATACAACATGCAATCCACGAAACCTTATGGCAGGTTGGCTTTAAATGCGAGACGATATCAACCCAAATTGTTAACACTCGTGATCTAACACCGCTCACAACAGGCAAGGTTGATTATTACATTGAGGTTTGGGGTGTGCTGATTAAAGATCTCTGGCGGCAAGTTCTTAACAATCATACTGTTGTTGTGTTGGGCCCAAACTTTAATGCTAGCAAAGGCCTATATGTCCCTAATTATATGATTACAAAGCAGCCTGATTTAGTCAACTATAGTCAGCTTAATAGCTTTTTGCCACATTTTGTTGAAAATGGTGATGCTATATCATTTTTTATAGGCGGTAGCGATTGGTCTAATGTGCATCATGATCTTAATGCCATTGCCCTACTCAAGCTAAAAAATATTCTTAGACCTGTCTACGCAGCAAGCGAATCTGAACAAGCGCAACAGGTAATGCATGCTATGTTATTCCATAGGCCATTTATTGTATCTAGTTGGGAACCTTCTGCGCTAACTAGCGTTCTTAGCCTAACTAGGCTTAAAGTTGATTCTAATAGCCTTATCAGCAGCTTGTACACGAAGACCTTTCCTGTATACTTAGCAACCTCTGTTGGCTTTTATGATAATCATCCTGATGTGGTAAATATTGTTAGCAAACTTACCATCCCAGAGGATATTATCAAAGATCTAGTAGCTAAAAAATTTGAATATGGCTGGACCCCCACACAAACCGCACATTATTTCTTCACGGATCATGCCCCTTACTGGCGATCTAATTGGGGATTATTCCCACAAGTAGTAGCTAGACTAAACAAATACTTTTCTATTTAATTTACCAGCCTAGTTTGAGAATATTTTTACTGTTTACTCTTGAAATTTTATATTATAGGGTTATATCTATAGTATAAGTCACTATTTAGTCATCGCAATGTATAATGATTATGCCCTAAAACGCAATAGACGCTCTCCTCGCAAAGGTGTATGGTTGTATTTCACCATTATTTCTTTTGCTATTCTTTGCTATCATTATAATAAGTCGCTACCCATACTTAAAAGTATGCACAGCGAAATAATTCCCTCAGAGGCGATCACATATGCAACCACTAGCTATAACCAGATACATTCTTTTCTCTTCCCTACTATTTATGCGCCAAGTGTAGAAATTATTAATGCAAAACCATCAGATAAAAGTAGCCAATATGTTAGTAAAGGTTATAGCTTAGAGACGGAATGCCTACCAAGTTCTAAGATCACACCCGTTGCTAATGCTCTAACGAAGTTAGGCTACAGCTCAGTGTTAAGACCATTCCCTAATAATAATACTAACTGTCTTAGGCTCTATATTGAGGCTAATAATAACGGTTCTTATTTGTCTAATATTCGTAAACTACTAGAAAAAAAATCCGTCACATCCACAATATATATAGCGAGGTAATTATGTATAATATGCAAAATCAAACTAGAGTTCGTAGTACAACTATTTTAACTGTAAGAAGAGGTAATACTGTTGCTATGGGTGGTGATGGCCAAGTATCTCTTGGTCAAACTATCATGAAAGGTAATGCCAAAAAAGTTCGTAGACTTTATCAAAATAATGTATTAGCCGGTTTTGCAGGTGCCACAGCAGATGCTTTCACTCTTTTTGAACGCTTTGAGAAAAAATTAGAACAGTATCAGGGTAACTTATCAAAATCTGCTGTAGAACTTGCCAAGGACTGGCGCACTGATAGAGTACTCAGACGCCTTGAAGCGCTTATGGTTGTTGCTGATAAGGATACCTCTCTATTAATTAGCGGTAACGGTGATGTAATTGAACCTGAAAATGCTATCATGGCTATTGGTTCTGGTGGTGATTACGCAAAAGCAGCTGCCTGTGCACTATATGATAACACCCAAATGTCTGCTATGGATATTGTAACTGAAGGTCTTAAAATTGCAGCAGATATTTGTATTTATACCAATCATAATTTATCTCTATTAGAACTTGATATAGAAAATAAAACCTAGGAGACATTTATGTTTAATAATGATAATGAAAGTAATCTTGCTTTTTTATACCCTGATACCCCAACGCCACAAAGTATAGTTGATTTGCTTGATCAAGATGTTGTAGGACAATGTGATGCTAAACGTGCTGTGGCAATCGCACTTCGCAATCGTTGGCGGCGACTACGTGTTGATAATCTAAAGGATGAGATTTCACCAAAAAATATTTTAATGATAGGCCCTACTGGTGTCGGTAAAACAGAAATAGCTAGAAGAATTGCCAATATAGTTAATGCACCCTTTGTAAAAGTAGAGGCTACTAAATTTACAGAGGTTGGCTATGTTGGTCGTGATGTGGATTCTATAGTGCGTGATTTAGTAGCTATAGCAATACAAAAGGTGCGTGAGCATGCTATGAAGACGGTTACTGAGCAAGCTACACTTAATGCTGAGGAAATTATATTAGACGCAATACACTCACATGAGCAAAATGATACGGATGAGAAAAAACAACAGTCAGAGGCAAGAGAGGTATACCGTAAAAAATATCGTGCTGGTGAATTAGATGAGCGTATTATAGATATTGAAACACGTCAGAATAGCTATGGTGTCGAAATTATGGTGCCTCAAGGTATGGAAGACATCTCTAATCAACTGCAAAGTATATTTGATAATATTCCAGAAAAGGGTAAATCGCGCAAAATGAGCGTCAAAGATGCACGAAGCGTCTTAATTCGTGAAGAGTCACAAAATTTGATTAGTGAGGAACAAGTAAGAAGTACAGCGATCCGTTATGTTGAAGAGAATGGTATTGTTTTTATTGATGAGATTGATAAAGTTGTAAAAAGTATGGGACATGGTGGCGATGTATCTAGAGAAGGCGTGCAACGTGACTTACTACCACTGATAGAAGGTTCTACTATACAAACTAAATATGGCAATATTAAAACCGATCACATCTTATTTATTGCCTCAGGTGCATTTATGGGCGTAAAACCTTCTGATATGATCTCTGAGCTCCAAGGACGCCTACCTATTAGAGTAGAACTAAAACCTCTTTCTAGCTCTGATTTTGTTAGAATACTTTCAGAACCTAGATCCTCTCTCATCAAACAATACCAAGCTCTGCTTGCTACTGAAGATGTAAAGCTTAAATTTACTGCAAATGGAATACAAAGCATTGCTGATATAGCTTTTAAAATGAACGAGAAAAGCGATAATATTGGCGCAAGACGTTTGTATACTATTATGGAAAAGCTGTTGGAATCTGTGTCATTTACTGCCTCTGAACAACCTGGTGTGACGGTCACTATTGACCAAGCCTATGTTGATGAGCAAATGCACTCTCTTACTGATGATGATGATTTAAGTAAGTGGATATTGTAAATTTATCTATAAAATCACATACAAGCACAGTTATATTGCATTTGCTATTTATATGTAGTATAATAAGCCTACATCGCGGGGTAGAGCAGTATGGTAGCTCGTCGGGCTCATAACCCGAAGGTCGTAGGTTCAAATCCTACCCCCGCAACCATTATTATAGGGCCAAACGGCTCTTTTTTTTACTGGTCAATGGAGTTATGAAGGTATTTGAGGACATGCAACAATACATACGGGAGTGCGTAGCTGCCTGTGACGGTATTCATTTGTACGGTTGTGAAATGATACCTGGCCACAAGGGTAATACGTTACGTGTCTTTATTGATGCAGATAACCGTGCTGTGAGTGCAGATGACTGCCATAAAGCAGGTCAACAGATCCGCGCTCAAGCAGCAGTGTCGTTTCCATCTATTCTTAGTTACACTATAGAAGTATCTTCACCTGGGTTGGATCGTATTCTTTTCAATCTTGACCATTGTCAGAAGCATGTTGGTAGCCGTATCAAATGTAAAACCAAGCGCTCAATCGATGGACGTAAAAACTTCACGGGTAAGCTTAATGCCATAGATGGTAATGACATTATCCTGCTTGTTGATGAGCAGCTGATTAACATTGAATGGCAGGATGTTGACAAAATTCGTTTAATATATGAACCAGAGTAAAATATATGAGTAAAGACATTAAAGTATTTCTTGATTATCTTAGCAGTCAAACAGGTCTGAGCGTCGATGCCGTCGCTATTGAAACTGAAGATGCTCTTGCTAGCGTTATAGCTAAGCGTTATCCTGAAGGCACTCGTATAAAAGTTCAAATCGATTCTGATCAAGGCACATTAGAGATTTTTCGTGTTTGGACTATTGTTGCAGATGATCTGGATGGTATTGATATAGCTCTGGACATGCCTTTACAACAAGCATTGTCGTTAACTCCAGAGGCTGCCGTTGGCGAAGAGATATTCGAATCGATACCTGTTGAAAATCTTGGCAGAATTGTTGCAACACAAGTTAAACAGCATATTTATAAAATTATTAGAGAAGGTCAGAATCAGAAACATAGAGAGCGCTTCTCGGAGCGTCTAGGTGAGATTGTTCACGGAAAAGTAAAAAAGGTTACCCGCGATTACTTACTTGTAGAATTAGATGATAATATTGATGGTATCATTTATAAGGCTGATATTATCCCAAGAGAGATTTTTCGTTCTGAAGACAAAATCAAAGCTGAAGTCATGCATACTCAGCCAGAATACCGTAATGCCGTTTGTCAATTAAGCAGAACATCTAATGGCTTTCTCGAACAACAGTTCTTTACTGAAGTTCCTGAAATACATGAAGGTAGTATTGAAATTAAGGCAATCGCTAGGGATCCTGGTTCAAGAGCAAAAATTGCTGTTAAAAGTAACGATAAACGTGTTGATCCTATTGGTGCGTGTATCGGTATGCGCGGCACAAGAGTTCAAGCTGTTTCCAATGAACTTAATGGCGAAAGAATTGACATTATTCTATGGGATGATGATCCAGCTAAAATGATTATCCACGCTCTTTCGCCTGGCACTATAGATAGCATCACTATGAATGAAGACGAAAAAAGCATGGATTTGTATGTTGCAAAAGACCAACTTGCTCAGGTTATCGGCCGTAGTGGTCAGAATATTAAACTTGCTAGTGATTTACTTGGATGGAAGCTTAATATTGTCAAATCTGATGGCTCAGAAGAACAAGAACTTAGCCCACTGGATGCTTTGTGTACAGCATTAGATGTTGATGCTGATATTGCTGAGATCCTAATCCGCGAAGGTTTTACTGATAGTCATAGCATTAGTAAAAGCTCACTTGAGGATTTAGCAGCTATTGAGGAATTTGATGAAGACATTGCTGAGGCATTATACTCACGAGCAACGTCATATGTACTAGAAGAGACGTTATCTGAAGATACTTCAGCTCAGTACGAGCTTGATGGTTTTGGCAGCCTAAGTAAAGATCAGATTAAATTGCTTGCACAAGCTGATATCAAATCACAAGAGGATCTTGCTGAGTTATCTATTGATGAACTCACTGCTATTATTACTATTGATAACGAGGATGCCTCATCCTTAATCATGCTTGCTAGAGAACCTTGGTTTAGTGATTTAGCTGATACAAATAAAGATGGAGATTGATTCTTTGATTACTGATACTGAAAAAGACAAAATTAGCCTAGTTGAACTTGCTAAGACCACTAAGTTAAGCGTCGAGCAGCTAACTAAACTGCTCTCTGGTGCTGGAGTTACTATTGAGTCTGGTTATGTGTTGTTATCAGCAAAGGCAAAGGCGCTTATACTTGAACAACTGCGTACATCTAAAAAACGTACAACTCTAGGACTTAATAAAAATACGCAGAAAAAGACATTAAGCATCAAGCCCAGCACAGCAGCTAGCTCTCCTATACGTGGTGAACAAAAGATTGTTTCTTTAGATAAGAAGTTTCGCCAGGCACAGCCAAAGGCAAGCCCATCTGAACAAGTTGAGAATAAACCTGCACCAGTTAAGACCATGTCCGTAAAAGAAGTACTGGCTTCACGTGCTAAAGAAACTGCTAAACAGCAAGAAAAACCTGATGTTGTACAACCAGCGGCTAGTACTGAGCATGATACTGACCAACCTAGACAAACTGTACAACTACCTGAAACTATGTCTGTTGATGTCTTGGCTAAGAAAATAAACCGCCCAAGTATGGATATAATCAAAGCTTTCTTTGAGCTGGGCGACATGGTTACCGTTAACCAAATGATTAGCTTTGAGCAGGCTGAAATTGTTTTAGATACATTTCACTATGATGCTGTAGTCGAGCAAGTTATATTCGAATCTCATGATGATGATAAGTTTCATACTTCTGATAATGAAGCTGTTGATATGCAAGCACGTGCTGCTATTGTTACAATTATGGGTCATGTTGACCACGGCAAGACCTCCTTACTAGATTACATCCGTAATACTAAAGTTGTCGACAAAGAAGCTGGCGGTATAACTCAACATGTTGGTGCTTATCAAGTAGATACCGCACATGGTGCGATTACTTTTCTTGATACCCCAGGCCATGAAGCATTTACTGCTATGCGTGCTAGAGGCGCTGATATCACTGATATAGTCGTTCTAGTGGTTGCTGCGAATGATGGCGTGATGCCGCAGACAGTTGAAGCCATACAGCATGCTAGGGCAGCTGGCGTACCTATTATCGTTGCCGTTAATAAGATTGATAAAGATGATGCTGATCCAGAGAAAATACGTACTGAAATGAGTAAACATGATGTTCTCCCTGAGCAATGGGGTGGCGATGTTATCTTTCAAGACATTTCTGCTAAAACTGGTGAAAATGTAGACCAACTACTTGATAGTATTGCACTGCAAGCTGAAATGATGGAGTTAAAAGCCAATGTGGCTGGACGTGCATGTGGCTCAGTTATCGAGACGAGATTGGATAAAGGCCTAGGCCCTACTGCAACTATTCTGGTAACACAGGGCATTTTCAAGCAAGGACAAGTGGTTATTGCTGGTGAGCAATATGGAAAAATCCGGACCATGCGTAATAGCCAAGGTAAGCTACTTAAACAGGCACTCCCCTCTGAAGCAGTTGAAATAACTGGCTTGTCTGCACCTCCTCATGCAGGAGATCAAGCTATTCATATAGATAGTGAAAAACAGGCTCGTGAGCTAGCGTCTTCTAGGCAAGCGAGAGCTAAGCTATTGCTTAGCCAAGGTAGCGCAAGAGCACGCGCTGAGTCTCTTCTAAGTAAAAAACAAGATGACACAAGACCAGTAATGCCAGTTATTATCAAAACTGATGTACATGGCTCGCTTGAAGCTCTTACGGAAACAGTTAAGAAATGCGGTGACTCAGAAGACTATCCATCTACTATACAAGTAGTAGCTAGTAACGTTGGTGGCATTACTAGCTCTGATGTGCATCTTGCTAAGGCATCTGATGCTATTATACTTGCTTTTAATGTGCGCTGTGATCCTGCAGCAAAAAAACTGCTTATATCAGAGAATGTCCAAATTCAGTATTTTAGCATTATTTATGATGTTATAGATTTTATTAATGACCATTTACAAGGCCTGCATAAACCAAAACAAAAAGAAGTCACCCTTGGCTCTGCTCTGGTAAAAGATATTTTCCGCTCTTCAAAGTTTGGCACCATCTCTGGTTGTGAAGTGCAAGATGGTCTTATTAAACGTAATGCATTTGCACGTATTATTCGTAATCAGAAATCAATATATGAGGGTAAAATTGAATCTTTGCGTAGATTTTCTGATAGTGTCAATGAGATTAAATCTGGCCTAGAATGCGGTATTGGCATTAAGGGTTATGATGATATTAAAGTTGGTGATATTATTGAAGCCTATCAGGTAGTTGATAATACTTAAATGCTGCAACATATTACATTATTATGGATCACATTAGAGACCACAAAATTGCAAAACTGCTTAAACAAAAAGCTGCTGAGTATTTTCAGTTAGAAGCACAATTACCTCTCACTATTGTTGATGCTGAACTCATAGATAGGCGCACATTACACATTTATTATCAATTTCCTGATATGCAAAATGAATCAGAGAGCTCTATTGAACTAAAGCATAGAATGCTGTTAGAAAAACTTCCTAAGCTTAGACACTACCTTGCCCGTAATACTGCACTTAAAGCCATACCGAGCATTCACTTAAAGCTGAGTATTTCCTAGCTTATGCCTAGTAGTAACAAGTTTGGTTTTTTGCTGGTTGATAAGCCTTATGGTATGAGTTCTGCGCATGTTGTCGCAAAAGTTAGGCGTCGCTTTAAAGTCAAAGTTGGTCATACTGGCACACTTGATCCTATGGCCACTGGCATGCTCGTATTAGCTATTGGAGAGGCTACAAAATTTAGTCAGTATAGCATGCAAGCTGATAAGCACTATACTGCTGGTATTACACTTGGTTATGAAACAGATAGCTGTGATAAACAAGGCCATATACTTCGTTTTGGCCCCTCTTTATTTTGTGATACCACATCTGTTGCACTAATCCTTGAAAAATATTTTTTAGGTAGCATTGAACAATATCCTCCTAAAGTATCTGCACTTAAGTACCAAGGCAAGCCATATTATTACTATGCCCGAAAAGGCATAGATATTCCTATTGCTAAGCGCTCAGTCACTATTCATCAATACGAAAACCTTTGTGTTAATCATCCTAATATTGAGGTTGATATACTATGCAGCTCTGGCACTTATATTCGGGCTATAGCGAGAGATTTAGGCAGTAAATTCCAATCATATGCTTGCCTTAGTATGCTTAGACGCAATTATATCCACCCTTGGACAGCAGCTCAAATGCACTCATTAGAGTATGTTTTATCAGCTGACTCTCTAAAGGATTTAATGCAACCTATAGATGCCGTGCTATCTCATTATCCAAGTATAGAAATCAATAACTTACAGCTTGATGCAT